>JAISGW010000167.1 GCA_031262895.1 Tannerella sp.
TTTTCGGAAAAACATAGGACTTTTGGTCGCTAAAAGTTCCATGTTTTCGCGCAAACTCTCAGCTTTTTTGCGGTCGGAAAGGATGCAGTCAGGACTGCCCGGAACGGGCCGGTGACGAAAGCCATTGTCACATGCATCACGCTGTGAAACACCGGCTTGCGGCTGGTGACGAAACAGGAAAAAAACTATGGGAGCCTCCGTTGGGGAGCCTAAGCTGCCCCTTGAACGGGAAACATCCCAAGACCGAGCCTTGGCCTTGTGCAAGCTCGTTATGAGCAACGCGCATGGGAGAAACGAAACTATTGGGTATGCAATGCAACATTTAACTACAGCCGTCGGTGATTTCTACATGTCCCGCGTCAGGTGAAGACGGAGCATTGGATGGATTGTGGCCTGTGGCAATTTGGTACATTTGCGGAAGATTAACTAAAAGCAAGATGAACAAGAAAAACATCATCCTAATCCTTTGCCTGCTGCTTTTTAGCTGCGCGCTGAAAGCGGGATCAAACTTCTGGCAGCCCCCTATGCGTCTTCCAATCAACGGGTCCGTCAGACAAGATTCCGCTAAAAAAGTGACGGTACAACTCGGCTATTTCGTCGACAGGCATTCCTTTGGCTGCCCAGTCGAAGCGGATGAACTTTACATGTACCCTAACCCTCTTGGTGGAGGCTGGCTCCTGAAGTTCAACCAGGAATTGGCCAATGAGTTCGGCTGCTTTAAATTCAGAGGGCAGCGGCCACTTTACGGACTTTGTCAAGCCTTGCGAGAAGTTTTTTGTCCTTGCGGGCTACTTGGAGATTGTAGCTGGTCTGCATCCTGACGAGCAAACCCGCGTCAACCCCAAGGGCGGCCTCAAAGAGCATAGCTACATCGGTAGATATCGGTCGTTTCCCGTTCAGTATCTCATTCAGTATGGTGTATGACAGGCCAATCCCTTCGGCAAACTTGTGCTGCGAGATTCCCCTGCACTCCAATTCCTCCTTCATCAATTCGCCGGGATGATATGCTCTAAAAGGCTCTCCTAAATTTCCCATAATTTTTTATTGATAATGATTCGTAATATCTACCAAGGAACATATTTCTATGACGGTCAAATCCTTTTCGGAAGCTATTTCGCGGAATTCCAGCCTATATTGCTTATTAACACGGAGAGAAGACAGTCCTTCTTTGTCGCCAGATAAGCGTTCATAGTTTAAGGCATTGTACTGGTATAAATCCGTCATGCGTTTTGCATCTTCTAAAGCTCTAACGCATTTCAGCAACCCATTGGCTACTTGCGGCTGAAAGCGCTGCTTCTTGC
This sequence comes from Tannerella sp., assembly GCA_031262895.1. GTDB lineage: Bacteria > Bacteroidota > Bacteroidia > Bacteroidales > Tannerellaceae > JAISGW01. Next base: position 1,302 of record JAISGW010000167.1, read on the forward strand.
CGCTTGTCTTGCCAGTATAGTACAACTCCCGAAGATACTCCTTTTCAAATTGGACGATCATACAGAAATGTTCATGCCGCAAAGATAAGTCTATTCTCGTTTAAAATCGCATGTCACCCGGCAAAGTGGCTTTACACGTATATAAGGGACTTTTGTCACCCGGCTTTTAGCTTTCGATCTTCCAACCGCTAAGGGTGCGCGTGGAAGCGTCAAGCCTGACGCCTACTTTGATAACCGGGCGCCCGTCCGAACGGTAAGGGATGGCGTACTGCTTGCTGTTGATTTGCGCGAGGGCTTCTTCCGGATTGCCGTCGACCTTGAACTCGAAAACATAGATGGCGCGCTTGTTCCGGATAACCAAGTCCGCCCGCCCGAGGGCACTCTGCACCTCCGTTTCGACCAGCTCGCCCATCAGGCTGAACAGGATGTAAAAAATGACTTGGAAGCGGCTTTCCTTATCGCTCTTGGCGTCATAAGGGATGGAGGCGATGTAGGCTTGCATCCGTGAGAGGCAGGCTTCCAAGTCGCCTTCGTCAAGGGATTTCTTCATGGCAATCAGGGTCATGTCGTTTTGGCTGGACGGGCGTTGGATGTACGAGGGTACCAGCGAATGCAGGAAGCCGTATTTCACTTCCTCGTTAGGGTATCCCAGCGTATAGACGGGGGGCTTGTAGGCCTTGATGGTGAGGTATGCGTTGCGGTATCATGTCTTTCTTCTTTTTCATTGAATGGGCTACAAAGCTAAAGGAAAAACAATTGGCGGGCAAACCGTGTAAGCTTGACTTATGCTATCTTTGCACATCAATGTTCCGGCGCATGTCGGGAACAATACGAGAAACAGATACAAACTTATAATTCACGAACCATGAAAGGTGTAAAATTGCTCGCCGCATTGTCTTTGATGATGCTGATAAACGCTTGTAAGGAAAAGGGGGAAGTTCCTCTTCCTACTATTGATGTGAATGCAAAGACTCCCGTAAAGGAATTGGTGCTTCAGGATTTTTTGGATGTGGAATACGTCCCGCTGGGAACTACGGACGCCTTTGTTACCCAAGGCATGGTGATGGCGATAGATGATAAGTACATTGTCGCGAAGAACTACGGGAACGACGGCGATATTTTCATCTTCGACAGGAAAACCGGCAAGGCCTTGAGAAAGATAAACCGGCTGGGACAGGGCAGCGGCGAGTACACTTCTATCGGCAACATCATACTGGACGAGGCCAATGGGGAAATGTTTGTCAACGATGTCGTCGCCAAAAAGGTCTTGGTCTATGACCTGCTCGGCAATTTCAAACGAAGCTTCCATCATCCGGGAGATACGGAGCTTTCGTATATGTTCAATTATGACAAGGACAATCTGATTTGTTACGATACCTCCCAGTATTTCAAAGCGGGCGAGCAGCGGGGTAAGCGCTCCTATCATCTCATCATCTCAAAAAAGGACGGGCATATCGTACGGGGCATTTTCCTCCCCTTTGACATCATCAAGGCGCCTCTTGTAAGAAAAGGCGATGAGATTTCCGTCACCTCATTGCCGCCGATTACCCCTTATCATGACAACTGGCTCCTCGTTGATGCCTCTTCCGATACGGTGTACGAGTATATGTCCAAGGAGAACAGGCTGAAGCCCTTTCTGGTGAAAACCCCATCCAAGGATCCTGAAATATTGCTGACGATGGGTACGCTTACCAAGCGCTACTATTTTATGCGTACTATCTATAAGTTCTATGATTTTACTAGAAGAAGAGGCTTCCCCATTGCGCAGTTGCTGTACGACAAGCAGAAAAATGCAACCTTCGACTTCCGGGTAATCAATGGAGACTATGTGAAGAAGCAGAGCGTGGACATGCTGAGCAACCCCATGAATGCGGAGATAGCCGCTTTTCAGGTATTGCCGGCCGACAAGCTTGTAGAGGCATATAAGAAGGGCGAATTGAAGGGGAAGCTGAAGGCCTTGGCTGCCGGATTGAGCGAAGACGCTAACCCCGTGCTTCTGTTGATGAAGTATAAGTGATAAAGAAATCCGCCGAAAACTCAATATCTTTGCCAAAAGATAATTCAAACAATATGAGTCCCATATTTAGGCGAGAAGACGGCATTAGCCGACAATTATGGGTTCGATCAGAAAGAATTAAGAAAAATCGAGCAACTATTGGAGAAGTATGGAAGCGAATTTAGAGAACAATTCACAAAGCACATCAGTAAGCGTATTGATGATTAACGCGCAAGGGATTTTAATATCGGTCCAAGGTGATGACTTTTTCGTCTCCTACGAACGGATGCCTTGGTTGAGGAATGCTCGCGTGGCCGACATCCTGGACGTCCATATATGCGGCCGGACGGCCATAGAATGGAAAGCCTTAGGGTTGGATTTGGAAATAGAAAGTCTGAAGCATCCGGAGCGTTATCCCTTAATTATGGCGAGTAGGCCTTTAGCTTGAACCGGCTCATCAAATATTTTCTTGACAACAAGTTTGTTGCCTTGCTATTGCTCGTTGCTGTCGTATTGGGCGGCGTGTGCGTCGCCCCCTTCGACTGGCACGGCGGCCTGCTGCCGAGCGACCCTGTCCCCGTCGACGCCATCCCCGACATCGGCGAGAACCAGCAGATCGTCGTCACCGAATGGGCCGGCCGTTCGCCGCAGGACGTGCAGGAGCAAATCACCTACCCGCTTTCTACGGCTTTGCTGGGCATCCCCGGCGTGAAGACCATCCGCAGCACCTCGATGTTCGGGATGTCGTTCATTTACGTCGTCTTTAATGACAATGTGGAGTTTTATTGGAGCCGTTCGCGCATCCTGGAGAAGCTCAATTCGCTGCCCGCGGGCGCCCTGCCGCAGGGCGTGCAGCCGAGTCTGGGGCCTGACGCCACCGCGTTGGGGCAGGTCTTTTGGTACACCCTTGAAGGGCGCGACCCGAAGGCGGGCCGTCCGGCGGGCGGCTGGAGTCCCGACGAGCTGCGCAGCCTGCAGGACTTTTACGTGAAATACGGCTTGGCCTCGGCCGAGGGCGTCTCCGAGGTGGCTTCGGTGGGCGGTTTCGTCAAGGAATATCAGATAGAGTTGGAACCTGATGCCATGCGCGCTTACGGTGTCACGGTGCAGGACGTGGCTAAGGCCGTGCAGGATTGCAACCTCGACATCGGGGCGGAGACCATCGAAATGAACCGCGTGGAATATCTGGTGCGGGGATTGGGCTATATCAAGAATATCTCCGATTTGGAGGAGTCGGTCGTCAAGGTAAAAGACGGCATTCCGGTGCGGATAAAGGATGTGGCCAGGGTCAATATCGGTCCGGCTACGCGTCGGGGCGGCCTCGACAAGGACGGCGCCGAAGCCGTGGGCGGCGTGGTCGTGGCCCGCCACGGCTCCAACCCGATGGCGGTCATCCGGGGCGTGAAGGAGAAGATAAAGGAACTCTCGGCCGGCCTTCCCGAGAAGAAGCTGGCCAACGGGGAGCTGTCGAAGGTGACCATCGTACCCTTTTACGACCGCTCCGGCCTGATACGCGAGACCATCGGCACGCTGGGCGACGCCCTCTCGTATGAGGTACTGATTTGCATCATCGTCGTAGTCGTCTTGCTCCTGAACCTCCGGGCCTCGCTCATCGTGTCCAGCCTCTTGCCTGCGGGCGTGCTGCTGACCTTTGTCGTCATGCGTGCCTTGGGTATGGAGGCCAACATCGTGGCGCTGTCGGGGATAGCCATAGCCATAGG
>JAISGW010000173.1 GCA_031262895.1 Tannerella sp.
GGAATTGCGAAGCGGCCAACTTGGCCTTGTCCACGTTGTCGCCGTCGGCCTTGTTGATGATGATGCCGTCGGCCATTTCCATGATACCGCGTTTGATGCCTTGCAATTCGTCGCCGGTGCCGGCCAGTTGGATGAGCAGGAAGAAGTCGACCATGGAATGGACGGCCGTTTCGCTCTGCCCCACGCCGACGGTTTCCACGAAGACGGTGTCAAAGCCTGCCGCTTCGCAGAGGACGATTGTCTCGCGGGTTTTGCGGGCCACGCCGCCTAAGGAACCTGCCGTGGGGGAAGGACGGATGAAAGCGTTTTTTTGACGTGACAACTCTTCCATGCGGGTCTTGTCGCCGAGGATACTGCCTTTGCTACGTTCGCTGGAAGGGTCGATGGCCAGGACGGCCAGTTTGCGCCCTTTTTCGAGCAGGTGCATGCCGAAGGCGTCAATGGACGTGCTCTTCCCGGCTCCCGGCACGCCGGTAATGCCGATGCGCACGGATTTTTCCGCATGAGGCAGGCAGTTCTCTATGATGGCCTGTGCCACGTTTTGGTGTTCGGGCAAAGCGCTCTCCAACAAGGTGACGGCTTGGGAAAGGATGGTGATGTCGCCTTTCAGGATGCCTTCGGTATACTCGGCAGCCGTGTACTTGTGCCGTTCGGGGCGATGCTGGAGATAGGGGTTGACCGTAGGGACGTCCGTTATGCCCTGATTTACCTTCAACCCCTTGTATTGTTCTTCATTTTCGGGATGTTGCATAAGTATGCGCTTTATTTTTTAGCAGTCACTTTCAAAAGCCGTATGGGGGCGACCGGGTCGTTGCTGACTATTGTGAGTGTGGCTTCAAAGCGGGTTTTCACTTCGCGGCTATCCAGACGCAATTTATAAGTGGTCGATTCGCCTGGGGCGATTTGCTCCTTCCCTCCGGAGATGTGAAGACGTTTGTCATCACAACTGAGGCTGTATATCCATAAGGCGGATTTGCCACGATTGGTGATGTTAAAGTCTTTCGTCGCCTTGCTGCCTTGGCCGAAAAGAGCCATAAAGCCTTTTTTTCCGGCGGGCAATTGACCGAAATCAAGTTGGATAGGTGCATAAACGGCGGCGGGCGCTTCGGCGCGCTGTGCTTCGCTCAGCCTTTTATAATTATTGATGATATTGGCTTCCACGCGTATGGGGCTTTCTTTCTTTCTGGCGTTGCTATGCCCGGCTGCCAAGGTGAAAGATGCGTCCACATGTCCCATCCGGTACAATTTGTCCGTCAGGAAAGTGAGGAGGATTTGCCCTTCTTCTCCGGGCTGGAGCGTATTGGAAGGATGAAAAGTCGCCTGCAGGTAGGCAGGCATTTTCAGGGTTTGGAGATGCAGCACCGTCTTTCCTTCGTTGCGCAGATGGATGACTTGTTGCGCCGTGTCGCCGGGATATAGTTGCGGAAAAGAAAGGCTTTTGGTGTCGGTCTTCAGGGCTCCGATGTTATAAGCATAAACAACCGGAACTTGTACGGGTTTCTCGGGCAAGCGGGATACGCTGCCTTCTATATAAAGGCGTAACAGTCGGTTCTCCGCATTGCTGTACACTTCAATGTTCTTGCGGAAGGGTCCGACATTCCCCCAAGTCCTATAGCTTATCTTGATAACGCCCTTGGCTCCGGGGGCGATGGCCGTGCGCGTCCATTGTGGTTGCGTACAGCCGCAGGAGGTGGTGATGCGGCTGATGACCAAGGGCGCAGAGCCGGTGTTCTTGACAGTGAATTCGTGCAAGGCGGGCTGTTCTGATTCTACCATCGGGCCGAAGTTGTACACAGGGTTTCCTCCCACTTCTATTCTGGCCTTGTTCTGGCTTTGCGTCGTGCCGATACCGGCGAAGAGGCCCGCGCATAAAAAGAAAAAGCAAGGCAGCAACGAAGAGCATTTACGCGCATTGCCGCCTTGCCTTTGATGGCTTAATCTTTCCATCCTAAACAACATTCCCGCGGATGAGTAGCGTATAAGCGCCTCTCTTCCCGTTACTGAATATGGATACGGATTTGGTAAATGTTCCCGGACGGCCTTCAGGGTCGTAGGTGACGATGACTTTACCCGTCTTTCCCGGAGCGATGGGTTCTTTCGTCCAGGTAGGCGTCGTGCAACCACAGGAGGCAATCACCCGCGTGATGACCAAGGGCGCAGTGCCGGTGTTCTTAACGGTGAAGGTGTGCGACACTTTGCCGCCCGACTCGGGTACGCGCCCGAAGTCGTGTTCCTGTTCCGTGACAGCAATAACTGCCTTATTGCCCGTTTCTTCTTCTTCTTCTTGGGCAACAGCCAAGTTTGCCGTAAGCAAGATGGCCATGAATACAAAAACAAGTCGTTTCATATACATTCCGATTTACATTGGTTCTTGATGTTTCAAGCCGCAAAAGTAGGGATTTAAATGATTCGGCAACTTTTTCTACCCGATTTTTTATGGGCTTTCCTTATCTCAGAGCAACGGAGAAAATAGACGCATGAAAGATTCTGCCACGCGTTGGGAAACAGGCCGTTTGCGCCAGAGGGAGAGTTTGAGTTGTTTGCAGTCGTGCTGGTCGTCAAGGAAAATCTTTTTCATGCGCAGGGCGAACTTGGCCTGGTAGACGAAGGCATTGATTTCAAAGTTGTGTTCGAAGCTGCGGAAATCCATATTGGCCGAACCGATACAGGCGAGGGCGTCGTCAACGACGACCGACTTGGCATGCAGAAATCCGGGTTGGTAAAAGAACACCTTTACCCCCGCCTTCATGACGTCGTCCAGATAAGAATGCGAAGCGATATTGGCTGAGCGGGTATCGGAACGGGCCGGCAACATCAGCCGCACATCTACGCCGCCGAGCGCCGCCGCCTGCAAAGCCTGGTTTAGGCCTTCGGTAGGGAGGAAGTACGGCGTTTGTATGTAAATGTATTTTTTTGCATTGCTTATCATGAAGATGATGGCTTGCAAAAGACTACGCCAAGGGCCTATCGGTCCGCTGGTCAGCACTTGTACCAGTGTGTCGGAATAGGTTCCCACTTTCGGATAATAGCTGTTGTCATTGTTGCCGAGCAGTTTCTTGCTGACCACGTACCAGTCGATAAGGAAGGCTGTCTGCAGACCGTACACTCCCTGGCCGGTAAACTTGAAATGTGTATCGCGCCAAGCGCCCCAGGGGGTACCTTTCACGTAACGGTCGGCTACGTTCATGCCGCCCATGAAGCCCACTTTGCCATCAATGACGACCACCTTGCGGTGGTTGCGGTAGTTCACCTTGCTGGTGAGGATAGGGAAGGCCACTTTCAGGAAGGGATAAACTTCCACGCCGGCTGCTTTCATTTCTTCAAAGAAACGTTTCTTGACTTTCCAACAGCCCACATCATCGTACATCACGCGCACTTCCACGCCTTCCCGTGCTTTCCTCATCAGAATTTGCTTGACGCGCTCGCCGATTTCATCGTCCATGAAGATGTAATATTGGAAATGGATATGGTGTCGGGCTTGTTCGAGCGCTTCCACCAGCGCTTCGAATTTTTCTGGCCCATGGGTGTAAATGCGGATGTCGCTGCCGTATAGCAGGGGTGTCTTATGCTTGAGCAGGGCGGCCAGCGGGCGGTAGGCCTCGGGCACATGGACGGATTCGGCCGCCATCCGACGTGTTTGCGGCGGCTGGACGATGCGTTTGTAGGTATGCCTTGAAATGATGCGCAACTTGCGGTTGTCTTGCCCAAAGAAGAAGTAAAACACCAGTCCTATAACGGGCAGCAGCAAGAGCACCACCACCCAGGGGAGGGTCTTCAGCGGGTTCCTGTTTTCCGAGATGATAACGAAGGCCAGCCCTGCCGCCGTGACGGCATAGAGTATCACGAACAGATTGCCGGCCAGCGAGGGCCATGATATGGAAAGCAGTGGAGGCATCAGATAATCATCCCGCTTCCCAGGCAGATACGTTTATCCTTGTCGTACACTACGCCGAATTGGCCGGGCGCTATACCTTGTATTTTCGCGGCCGAGTCGATGCGATAGAGGTCGCCTTTGCGGCTGAGCAGGCCCGCTGTGAATTCGGGCGTATGCCGTATTTTGAAAGTGATTTCCTTGGCGTCGTCAAATTCGCCCCAGATGTCTTCCGTGATGAAGTCGAAGCCTTGCATGAGGATGGTTTTGCCGTATTGGGTCTCCGGGTCGTAGCCGTTAGACACGTAGACGATGTTTTCCTCCACGTCTTTTTTAATGACGAACCAAGGCCCGCCGCTTAGGCCGAGGCCTTTGCGCTGGCCGATGGTATGGAACCAATAGCCGTGGTGGGTGCCGACCACCTTGCCGGTCTCCCATTCGACGATTTTCCCATCGCGCCTGCCCAGGTAGCGTTCAATGAAATCGTTGTAGTTGATTTTGCCGAGGAAGCAGATGCCCTGACTGTCCTTGCGCAGGGCGCTGGGGAGTTTTTCCCGGGCGGCTATCTCGCGTACCTCGCCTTTCATCATCTTTCCGATGGGAAACATCAGCTTGTCCACTTGCAGTTTGGTGATTTGCGCCAGGAAGTCGGTCTGGTCCTTGACGGGGTCTTTGGCCGTTCCCAGCCAGACCTTGCCGTCCTTTTCTATGGTGGTGGCGTAGTGGCCGGTGGCCGTCTTGTCGAAGTGATGCCCCCAACGTTCTTCAAAGCAGCCGAACTTGATGTACTTGTTGCACATCATGTCGGGATTAGGGGTAAGGCCGCGCCTTACGGCCTTGATGGTATAGCCCACGACCCGTTCCCAATATTCGTCCTGCAAGGAAACGATGTCGAAGGGGCAGCCGTATTTCTTCGCGATAAAGGAGGTGATTTCTATGTCTTCCTCGGCGGGACAGTCCACATAGCCGTCTTTCCCTTCCATTCCGATTTGGATATAGAAGATGTGCGGGGTATATCCCGCTTCTTTCAGCAGGTACACGACTACGGAGCTGTCAACCCCTCCGGATACCAATGCGGCAATTTCCATTTTTATTCCAGGACAGGCTTCATGCCGAGGTTATACATCAGGAAGGCGTAGATATCGGTAGCCTCGTCGATGATTTTGGAGATGGGTTTGCCTTGCCCGTGTCCGGCCTTGCTTTCGATGCGGATAAGCTTGGGCGCGTTGCCCGTGCGGGAAGCCTGCAGGGTGGCGGCGTATTTGAAAGAGTGGGCGGGGACGACACGGTCGTCATGGTCGCCTGTGGTAATGAGGATGGCGGGGTAGGGGGTGCCGTCGTTCTTGATGTTGTGCAGAGGCGAGTAGGCTTTCAGGTATTCGAACATCTCCTTGCTGTCGGCGCTGGTGCCGTAATCGGAGGCCCAATTCCAGCCAATGGTGAAGAGATGGTAACGGAGCATGTCCATGACACCTACCTGGGGAATGGCCACCTTAAAGAGGTCCGGCCTTTGGTTGACCACGGCACCAATCAGCAGACCGCCGTTAGAACCGCCGTTGATAGCCAGCTTTTCTTTTGAGGTATATCCTTCCTTTTCGAGGTATTCGGCGGCGGCGATGAAGTCGTCGAAGACGTTTTGCTTGTGCATCTTCGTGCCGGCCTTGTGCCAGGCTTCGCCGTATTCGCCTCCCCCGCGCATGCAGGCTTGTGCGTAGATACCGCCGCTTTCGAGGAAGAGGAGGCGGTTGGCCGAGAAGTTAGGCGTCATGCTGATGTCGAAACCTCCGTAGCCGTAAAGCAGGGTGGGGTTCTTGCCGTCCTTTTTCAGGCCTTTCTTATAGGTGAGGAACATCGGAATCTTCGTGCCGTCCTTAGAGGGGTAAAACACTTCCTCAGTGGTGTAGGCAGCCGGGTCGAAGCCCTTTATCTTGGCCGCCATGCAGAGCGTGGAGCGGTTGGCCTTGACCTCGTAGCGGAAGAGCGTGGGCGGATAGGTGAAAGAGGTAAAGAGGTAGAAAGCTTCCTGCTCGTCCTTGTCGCCGCTGAAGCTGACCGAGCCGAGGGCGGGGAGGGTGATTTCGTGCAAAAGTTTGCCGTCAAGCGTGTAGGCGTAGGCGTGTTCGGAGGCGTCCTGGAGGCGGGTCAAGAGGAGCTGTCCGCCGCAGAGATGGGCGCTGCTGATGACAGAAGGGCCGTTGGGGATGATTTCCTTCCAGTCTTTCAATTGGGGCTTTTGAACGGTGGCCATCATGATGCGGAAGTTGGGCGC
>JAISGW010000128.1 GCA_031262895.1 Tannerella sp.
GATTGTTGCTACAATCCGTCATGTTCCAATACTTTTGCATCCACTTGCTGTGTTTGTGGTCGCAAAAGTAGAACGGCACCGCTTAGCACAGGTGACAAATCGTACAAAACAGAAACCAAATCATACAAATTTAGGGGTTAGCAGCCAGGAGGCAGGATTTAGAAGTGAGATGAACCGTTCAGAGAGGAAGTTTCAATGGAGTATCTTGTAGAGGAGTTCGCTCAGGATATCGGCATCGCTCATGTCGGCATTGCCTATGCCTTTCGAACATGCGTCGGCCAAGCGTATTTCCCGTATCAGGGCGAACACCTTCATGGGTTTGAAATTACGGAGGCCTGTCTGATAATTCCGGAGTTGCCAGGAAGAGTGCAGCCCGAGGGCCGCCATCAAATTAGCGTCTGACTTATTCTTCTCATAAAAGCAAATCATCAGGCCTGCAAAATAGTTGAAAAGCACCGGCAAGGTCATTTGTATGGGATTGGCCTTGGGATTCATCTCGAAATACTTGGCAATGCGGTTCGCTTTTAAGACATCTTTGACGGCAAGGGCGTTCAACAATTCGTAGTTATTGTATTCCTTGCTGATGCCCACATTGTTCTCTATCATTTCGGCCGTGATACGCTTGGGGCCGTTGTCCGGAAGCAAAACGGCCAGCTTGTCCAGGTCCTTGCATAGCCGCTCCAAATCGTTTCCCAAATAATCGGCCAGCATTTGCGTTCCCTTAGGCTCTATGCTCAAGCCCCGTTCCTTTAAAATTCCGGTGATGAAAGCGGGCATGCTGCTATCACGCAATTTTTTCGAATTGAATACGAGGCCCGTCTTCTCGGCAGCAACAGCCAAGGCCTTATGCCCGTTAAGGGTCTTGTAATTGTAATTGATGACCAGCACGGTTGATTTCAAGGGGTTCTTCACGTAATTGGCCAGCAGTTCAATGTCGCGCACCAATTGGGCTTCGCGCACGACGACCAGTTGATATTCCGACATCATGGGATAGCGCCTGGCGGCGTTAAAAATTTTCGTTCCGTCGGTGTCGGCGCCGTAAAAAATGGTTTGGTTGAAGTCGCGTTCTGATTCCGTCAGCACCGTTTCGAGCAGCAAGTCCGTGATTTTGTCAATAAAATAAGGTTCTTCGCCCTGCAAGATATAAACGGGCGCGAATTTACGGGCGCGAATGTCGCGACATATTTCCTCAAAACTGTGTTCTGTTTTTGCCATTGTCTCTTACCAATTAAAACGTATATGCCGGATCGTCTTCTTGCCGTCAATGATTTGTTGCAAGGCCTCAATGCCGAGAGTGACATGCAGGGGGGCAAAGTCGCGGGAAATACGTTTGTCGCTCTCTTCCGTCTTGATGCCCTCTTCTTCCATGGGCATGTCGGAAATCATGAGCAAGGCGCCGGTGGGTATCTCATTGACAAAGCCTGCCGTGAGCAGGGTGGCCGTTTCCATATCAATGCCGGTAGCATGCGTCTTGCGGAGGTACTCCTTGAAATTGTCGTCATATTCCCAGACGCGGCGGTTGGTAGTGTACACGGTACCCGTCCAGTAATCGTGTCCATAGTCGCGAATGGCAGAGGAAATGGCACGCATCATGGAAAAGGCCGGCAAGGAGGGCACTTCGGGCGGCAAGTATTCATTGGAGGTGCCCTCTCCACGTATGGCGGCTATGGGTAAAAGGAAATCACCCTCTTTATTGGCGCGTTTCAACCCGCCGCATTTACCGAGGAAAAGCACGGCTTTGGGATGGACGGCTGAAAGCAGGTCCATGATGGTAGCCGCGTTGGCACTGCCCATACCGAAATTAATCATCATGATGCGACCCGAAGAAGCATTGGGCATGGAAGCCTTTTGTCCGCAAATCCCCACGTGGAAATGCTCGGCAAACAACTCAACGTATTTAGGGAAATTGGTTAACAGGATATGCTCGGGAAATTCTTCCAATGGCCGTTCCGTATAGCGTGGTAACCAGTTTTCAACGATTTCTTGTTTTGTCTTCATAAAGGACTGTCTTTTATATGTCTTCCTATCCCACTAACCAGCGGCTGAGGGTGCGGGTCTCGATGCTGAAGGCGGCGCCTATCTTGACGAGACGCTTGCCGGATACTTGGTACGGCGTAGCGTAGCCCTTCTCCTCAATTTGTTGCAAGGCTTCCTCGGCCGTGCCCTTGCCGTCCAGCTTGAACTCAAAGACGTAGACTGCATCGGGCATCTCTACTATAGCATCGGCACGGCCGGCCGCACTTGATTCCTCCACTCGGATGCGCTCGCCCATCAACGAGAAGAGCAGATAGAAGACCGTCTGGTAATCCTTCTCCGTCTTGTTGTTCAGCTCGTAAGGGATGTTGGAAAAGAAGGCTTGCAGGCGCTGCATGAAGCTTTCCACTTCCCCTTTCAAGAGGTCGTTCAGGAACATGCCGATGCCGAATTCCGTACTCCTGTTCTTGAAAATAGGCGAAAAAGCGGGTAGCAATTCCCGTATGAAGCCGTACTTCACTTCCTCGTTCGGGTAGCCTAAAATAAAGCTGCCGGTCAAGTCGTCATAGCCCTTGATGCTCAAGTAACCGCTTTGATATAGGATGGGCACCGGGTCGGAAGTATCAATGCGGTAGTCGTCAATGGCGGTGGCATCAATGAGAATGTCTTTCTCCAAGCGGCGCACGTCCATCTCGCCACGCTTTACCATCTTCACCAAGAAGGTCGGCGTACCGGTCTGGAACCAATAGTCGGCAAAGCGTCCCTGGGCGAAGGTGTTCAAAAGGCTGAAAGGATTATATACATCCTCCTTCCCTTCGGAGAAGTGGTAGCCGTCGTAACGCTTCTTCACCTCGGCGAGCACCTCGGCGTAACTCATACTCCTTCTTTCGGCCAACTCGTGAAGTTCAGGATCAAAATTATTTTTTAGCTCCGTTTCCGTGATACCGCAGATGTCCGCATAGCTTTCATTCAGGCTGATGTCCTGCAGCTGGTTCAAGTCACTGAAAATGCTGACTTTGGAGAATTTCGTCACCCCTGTCAGGAAAGCGAAGCGCAAGTAAGGGTCGGCCGTCTTCAACACGCCGTAAAAACCCTTGAGAGCCTTGCGCAGCTCCTCGTTGACTTCCGGATTGTCCAGCGTGGCCAAGAGCGGCTTGTCATATTCGTCTATAAGCACGACGACCCGTTGACCCGTCTGTTTGTAGGCTTGTTCTATTACATTGATGAAACGGATTTCGGGTCTGTCGGCCTGCTTTTCGAGGCCGTATTCTTTTTCCCATTTTCTCAGGTGCATGTCCAGTATGGCATCCAAGTCACTCAATTGGCGGTAGTTCATCCCGTTTAGGTCCAGATGCAGCACGGGATGTACCGGCCATTCCTTCTTGTCCAACTCCGCCAGGGCGAGACCCTCGAAAAGCTCCTTCTTACCGAGGAAGTAAGCCTTCATGGTGGAGAGCAGCAGGCTCTTGCCGAAACGGCGCGGCCGGCCGAGAAAATACGGACAACTGTTTTGTGTCAACCGATACACGTAGGCCGTTTTATCCACGTACAAAAAACCTTCCGTACACAGTTTCTCAAAATCTTGTATGCCTATGGGCAGCTTGCGTCTATTTGTCGTCATAAAATACTCCTTCCTGTTTCTTACAAAGGTAAGGTCTTTTTGCGAAAAAGCTTTGCTTCCTCACAAAGATGTCTTGCTTCGCCTAACTCATAACTCATAACTTTCCACTACTTTTGCCAAAGAATCAAATATAAAAAACAGAATTATGGGATCAGATAAAAGACTTCAACGTTCGTCCAACAAGATGATAGCCGGCGTATGCGGCGGAATTGCCGATTATTTCGGCTTGGACGTCACCTTGATACGCGTAATTTACGTGCTGGTCAGCATCTTTTCGGTAGCCTTCCCAGGAGTCATCGCCTACCTGATACTGTGGCTCATCATGCCGGCGCCGGACAAGCAACTCCCGCTATGAACTTCGAACTGGAATCGCCGTTCCAACCGACAGGCGACCAGCCGGAAGCCATCGCCGCCCTGACGGAAGGGTTGGGAAACGGCATCCCTTATCAGACGCTGCTGGGCGTTACCGGTTCGGGCAAGACCTTCACGGTGGCCAATGTCATCCGCAACGTGCAACGCCCCACGCTGGTGCTCAGCCACAACAAGACCTTGGCCGCCCAGCTGTACGGGGAGTTTAAAGCCTTCTTTCCCAAGAATGCCGTGGAATATTTCGTATCCTATTACGATTATTACCAGCCGGAAGCTTATATCCCCACCACCGACACTTACATTGAGAAAGACCTCCAAATCAACCGCGAGATAGACAAGTTACGTCTCCGCACTACGGCTTCCCTGCTTTCCGGCCGCCGCGACGTGATTGTGGTTTCTTCGGTGTCTTGCCTTTACGGCATGGCCGACCACAGGGCTTTCGCCCAGCAGGTCATCCATGTAGAGACGGGCATGAAAATCGTGCGCGACCAGTTCCTGCGCCGTTTGGTGAGCGCCTTGTACGTGAACAACAAGCTGGATTTTGAAAGCGGCACCTTTCGGGTGAACGGCGATACCGTTGATGTCTTCCCAGCCATCGAATCTTTCGACGGCGTGGCTTACCATATTGAGTTCTGGGGCGACGAGGTGGAACGCATCTCCTCCTTCGCCCCGCTGACGGGACAGGAAATCAGCGAACAGAGCGAACTGAACATCTATCCGACCAACCTCTTTGTCACCACGCAGGAACGCATCAATCAGGCGCTCGGCCAAATCGACGTGGACTTGGGCCGCCAAGTGGAATACTTCAAGGAGATAGGCAAGCCTTACGAAGCCAAACGCCTGTACGAACGCGTGACTTTCGACCTGGAAATGATACGTGAGCTGGGGTATTGCTCCGGCATAGAAAACTATTCGCGCTATCTGGACGGCCGCCAACCGGGCGAACGTCCTTACTGCCTGCTGGATTACTTCCCGGAAGATTATCTGCTGGTCGTCGACGAAAGCCATGTGACGCTTCCCCAAGTGCGGGCCATGTACGGGGGAGACCGTTCCCGCAAGCAGAATCTCGTGGAATACGGCTTCCGCCTGCCTGCCGCCCTCGACAACCGCCCCCTGACCTTCGAGGAATTCGAATCGCTCACGCCGACAGCCATCTTCGTGAGTGCCACGCCCGCCGAATACGAGCTGGCCAAGAGCGAAGGCATCGTCGTCGACCAAGTGATACGCCCCACCGGACTCTTAGACCCGGCCATAGAAATACGGCCTACCTTGAACCAGATAGACGACCTGATGGAAGAAATTGCCAAACGCACGGCCATCGGCGAACGTACTTTAGTGACTACCCTCACCAAACGCATGGCCGAGGAACTGACCGAATACCTGCTCCGCATGGGCGTGGCTTGCAATTACATACACAGCGACGTCAAAACCTTTGACCGCGTGCAAATCATGGACGACCTGCGCAAGGGCGTCTACAACGTGCTGGTCGGCGTGAACCTGCTCCGCGAAGGGCTGGACTTGCCCGAAGTCTCCCTCGTCGCCATACTCGACGCCGATAAGGAAGGCTTCCTGCGTTCGCACCGTTCGCTCACCCAGACGGCCGGACGTGCCGCCCGCAACGTGCACGGCAAAGTGATTTTCTATGCCGACACCATCACGGAAAGCATGCAACTGACCATCAACGAAACGAACCGCCGACGCGAAAAGCAAATGGCTTACAACGAGAAGCACGGCATCACGCCCACGCAAGCCGTCAAGGCAGGCAGCGCCGCCCTCCTCTCCGAACGCACGGAAACGACGCAAAACGCCTACATCGAGCCGGAGCCTTCGTTGGCCGCCGACCCGGTAGTACAATATATGACCCGGCCGCAATTGGAAAAGGCCATCGAACATACAAAGAAACTCATGGCCGATGCGGCCAAGAAATTGGAGTTCATCGAAGCCGCACAATACCGCGACGAGATGCTCCGTTTGCAAGACAAATTAAGTACAATGAAAGAATGAAACGATTCATACCCTTCAAACTCGCCTTCCTCCTCTGCCTGCTGCCGGCCGCCGCCCTTTCCCAAACGAAAGCCGTGTACTGCCAACCCGAGGACAGCCTTATCTTCCATCAATACATCCATTACATGGCCGGGCACGACAGCCTGCCCTACGACTCCCTCGTCGTGCGGACAGCCTTGTATTTTCTGGGGAAGCCCTATGTGGCCTCCACGCTGGAGCATGAGCCGGAATGCTTAGTCGTGAACCTGCGGCAGTTCGACTGCACCACCTTCGTGGAGAGCGTCCTTGCACTCACGCGCACCTTTGCCGAAGGCGACACCAGCTTTACGGCTTATTGCGACAATTTGCGCTTCCTGCGTTATCGTGACGGCATCATCCGCAATTATACCGACCGCCTGCATTATTCCTCCGACTGGTTCTACGAGAACAACCGCAAAGGTATCGTGCGTTATCAGGGGAAAAGCCACGGACTGTATCCCTATCATTTTAAGCTAAACTTCATGTCGAAACATCCGGACAATTACCGCCAACTGAAGTCTGATTCGGATTTTGTCGCCGCCATGCGAATTGTCGAAAAAAGGATTAGCGCCCGCGACTCTTTCTATTATTATATACCGGCAGGCGGCATTGACAGCATAGCAACCCGCATCCCTTCCGGCGACATGCTCGGCTTCGTTACTACGGTCAAAGGTTTGGACATCGGGCACCTGGGCATCACTTACCGAAGGAACGGGGTACTGACTTTTATCAATGCCTCATCCAAATCCATGAAGGTGGAAGTTTATAAGGGTTCGCTGTCGCAATACGTAAAGGAAAGGCCGCACTGCCCCGGCATCATGCTGGCTCGTCCCCTACCCCGCCAGCCTTTGCCTTCTGGAAAAAACTGAAATTGACCGCACCATACACGCGCTTCTCCCGGAATCCTTCTATTTGCGAGAAATCGTAATTGGAAGGATGTTCCTTGACGAAAGTGCCACCCAGCCGCAGACGGGCAGCATCAAGGACAAGCTTTGGCACCTCCGGTAACTGCTCCAAAGCGTACGGCGGATCGGCAAAGACGAAGTCGAAACTTTCCGACGTCCTGTTCAAATAACGGAAAGCATCGGTGCAGAAGAGTTGCAGCCGTTCGGTCTTCAATTCACGGGCCACCTTGCCGATGAAGGCGGCATGAGTCCGGTTCTTCTCAACGGCCACCACCCGCGCGCAGCCGCGCGAAAGCAATTCGAAAGAAATGCTGCCTGTGCCTGCGAAAAGGTCCAAGGCCGACAAGCCTTCCCAATCCATCCAATTATCCAATACGTTGAAAAGATTTTCCTTGGCAAAGTCTGTCGTCGGCCTTGCGTCGAAGGAAGGGGGTGGGGTAAAACGGCGGTGCCCGTATTGTCCGCTGATTATTCGCATACGGTAAAAAGAATTTGGTCTAAAGGGGCTTGCATGATTTCACCGCCAAGCAGATAGGCTTTGGAGGGAATGTCAACGGGGCTGATTTGGCGAATATAAAGCCGCAAGGTTTCTGTCAACTGGCTGCATAAAGCCGTCTCGCCGGAGAGAGAGAGGGTGTCGCCCAGCTGGTCAAGTTGCAGTTGTTGCCAAGCATAAAGCAGGTAATAAAGAATATCTTCGGCCTGTTCGTAGGCAAAGGTGTTGGCAAAGAGGAGTTTCGAGGCATTAAAGCAGAGCAGGTCCACTCCATGCCGGTCAATGACGGCGAAGAGGTGGCGCCCGGCCGGCAATCCCATAGCCTGCTTGCCCAGCATAATCAATTCGGGGGTCAGCGAATGGGTAAATACGGGATTGGCCAACGAACGGGCGCAAAATTCATAAACGGCCTCGTCCAAAGTGAAGAGAACTTCCGCCCCGGCTTCTTCTAAAGGATTGTCCAAACAACGGGAGGAAGGAGAAATATAAGCAAAATCCAAGAGACGATGCCATTCCGTTTTCTCGGCAAGCCAAGCAGGCACGACGATATACGGGCTGTTCGCACAAAGCAGGTCGGTACGCTTATAGTTCCAAGCGAAGCATTCGTTGTCGAAAAAGGATTCCTTGAGAGAGTCAATATACGGCAAAGCAGGGTCGAAAGACAATTCCCGGTAGAAGAAGCTTTGCCCTTCTCCCGGGTCATAAGCGGAAAAAGAAAGTCCATCCGGCCGGAGCCGGATGGACATCAGGTATTTTTCCGAAGTGCTTGTATTCAGCGAGTCTGGGATACTGACAATCATTCAACTTCCCTTCGGCGAGCAAATCAAAGATTCTCCCAGTTGCCCGCGTTGTTGTTGATTTCCGTCAGCGAACCGACGCGTAAGCCCGGGAACTTCTTCAAGACTTTTGCCTCTTCATCCAAATTGCCCAACAATCGTTTGTTCTGATCGTACAAATAATCGTCGTACTTGGTCGAAGCTTCGAAAACCTTGACGGTGTAACCCGAACCCGACTTCAGCGTGGCCGTGTCCATAAAGAACTGGAGGGGAGTCCCGTCCGGTTTCTTGATGCCGGGCACATAACGCAGATTGTCCGCATTGAAGTCTTTGCCAAACAAGGTATCCTTAGCGAGCACCCAGAAGGTATCGCGGCGAATGATTCCTTTTTTGACGGCTTCCTGTTCGGTCATGCCTTCCTTCAATTGCTCATCGGTTAGTTCGCCGACTTTGTTCAAGAAGGGCAGCTTTTCATCGTCCAAGAACTTCGCTAACTCGTCGAAGTTGGCGGCATGTACGCCGTGCCGGTTTTTGTACTCTATCTGTGCCTTCCGGATGTCAATCAAACGGGCAATAATGGGCTTCTCTCTTGCATCTTCCACATTTTTGAACCGAATGTTTGTCATCAGGCTTGAGTAGCACATCCACGCTAGTACGACTACTGCGGCCACAAGCAAAATTTTTACAGCAACTTTCATGGCTCTCTCTATATTATTGTTTTAAATTATTTCGCACGGCAAATTTAGGAAAGAATATTTAATGCGCTATCTTTATCCCGAAATTTATTGCGCATAAAATGAGAAATACCGATTTCTGCGGCCAAATAGTTCAATATTTCCCCCACACGCCCACTCCAGACCAGACTTCGGCCATGGAAAACCTGTCCGCTTTCCTTGCCAACACGGAAGCGGAAGGGGCTTTTTTGCTTAAGGGTTATGCCGGCACGGGCAAGACTTCACTAATAGGTGCCCTGGTAAAAGCACTCACGGCCTGGCGCCAAAAATGCCTGCTGTTGGCGCCCACCGGACGGGCGGCCAAAGTCTTTTCCGCCTATGCCGAGCAGCCAGCCTTTACCATTCATAAAAAGATATACCGCCAAAAGAGTTTTTCCGGCCAAGAGGAAGGCTTTACTTTGGCCAACAATTTGCATAAACATACGCTTTTCCTGGTTGACGAAGCTTCCATGATTAGCGACGGCCTGCTGGAAGACTTATTGCATTACGTTTATTCGGGCGAGGGATGCCGCCTGATACTGATTGGCGACGAGGCGCAGCTTCCTCCGGTAGGTTTGGATTACAGTCCGGCCCTCAATCCGGCCCGTTTGCATGAGCACAACTTGCAAGTCACGGAATTCAAACTCCAACAAGTGGTCCGTCAAGCCGAAGATTCGGGCATCCTTTATAATGCGACCTGTTTGCGGCAAGCCTTGCAACAAAAGCGGGTAGGCACGGCACCGCACTTCCGTCTAAACATAGGAAACGACCTGCGGAAAATAGGTGGGGCCGAACTGTTGGAGGAGATTTCTTCGGCTTACGACCGCGACGGCATCGACGAGACGCTGGTCGTGGTGCGTTCCAACAAGCGGGCGAACATGTACAATGCCGGCATACGAAACCGCATTCTGTACCGCGAAGAAGAACTCTCGTCGGGCGACCTGCTGATGGTAGCGAAAAACAATTATTACTGGTTGGCCGGCAGTCCGGAAGAAAGCGAGTTTATCGCCAACGGCGAAATGATAGAGGTCTTGCGCGTACATAAGGTGGAAGAACGCTATGGCTTCCGCTTTGCCGACGTGCGGGTGCGCTTTCGCGACTACGAATCGGAGACCGACATGAAAATCCTTCTCGACACCCTGCAGGCGGAAGCGCCGGCCTTACCCAGGGAGGCTTCCGACCGGCTTTTCCATGCCGTATGGGATGAATACGCCGATATTCCCCGAAAAGCCGAGCGTCTGAAAAAGGTAAAGAACGACCCTTATTTTAATGTCGTACAGGTGAAATACGCCTATTCGATTACTTGCCATAAGGCGCAAGGCGGACAGTGGAAGAATGTTTTCCTGGACATCGGCTACGTGCCGGAAAACGGGATGGGAGAAGATTTCTATCGTTGGTTATACACGGCCCTGACCCGCTCTTCTTCCCGTCTGTATTTAATCAATTTGCCGAAGATGTTTGAAGAACCGCTCCTTTGAGGGGCAGAGCTTGCATGATATGCTCGGTGGCACCAGTGTGTTCGTTGACGAAGTCACCTGCAGCCCGTCCGGCGGCAGACAAGCGTCCGGCATCGGTTCTAAAACCATCTACGCATGCTTGAAAGGAATCGGTTTTATCCACGGAAAAGCCGCCCCCGCAAGCGAGAAGGTCGCGGGCTTCCTTAAACTTCCCATAGTTAGGACCGAAAATGACCGGAATTCCGTAAACGGCTGCTTCCAATATATTATGTATGCCTTTGCCAAAGCCGCCTCCCACGTAAGCCAAGTTCCCGTAACGGTAAACCGAGGAAAGCAGGCCGAAGCAGTCAATGACGAGGCAGTCTGCCCCGACCATGTCGGCCTCCTTCGCCTTGGACAGGCGAACAGCGGGGCGTCGCATGGAAGCCAGCAGCTTTTCCAAGCGGCTTTCGTCGAACTCATGCGGGGCCAAGACGAGTTTCATCTCCGGATGGGCATTGAAATAAGGGATGAGTAGGTCTTCATCGAGCGGCCAGGTGCTGCCGGCAACCAAGACAAAAGGAGAGGATGCCTGTCCCGCGGCAAATTTTTCCAAGAGAGGAAGAGGGCGCGCCTCACGGCTCACGGCCGAGACCCGGTCGAAACGCGTGTCGCCGGCCACGCTCACATGGACGAAACCGAAACGTTTCAGCAAAGCGCAAGAAGGCTCGTCTTGAACAAAAATATGCCTAAAGCAACGCAGGGCGGCCAAGAAAGGACGCCCGTACCAATGAAAGAACCACTGCTCGGGGCGGAAAATAGCCGATATGCTGAAAACGGGGATATGCAGCCGCCGCAACTCACGCAGATAATTGTACCAAAACTCGTATTTGATAAAGATGGCCATGACAGGATGTGCCAGACGCAGGAACTCGCGCACCCGTCCGGAGGTGTCGAAAGGCAGATAGCATACCACGTCGGCCAAGGGATAATTCTTCCTTACCTCGTAGCCCGAAGGCGAAAAGAAGGTAAGAAGTATCTTATATTGCGGGAACTCCGCTTTCAAGCGCTCTATCAGAGGACGTCCCTGTTCAAATTCGCCCAAGGAAGCCGCATGAAACCAAATATAGGAGCCGTCCTCCTCTATTTTCTCCTTCAGCAGGCGTTTGGCGTCTTTTTGTCCGGCAAGCATGAGCCGTGCCTTCCGATGGAAAGGAGAAGCTGCTTTCACGCAAGCGGCATATATGCGGATGCCGCAATTATAGATTAGATGCATTTAAAGATGAAAAAAACGGGCTTCCCTGCCAAAGGCAGAGGAAACCCGCCAAACGATAAATTAAACGCCTTATTCCATATTCAATGTCACGCGCTTGAAAGCGGCAACGGTGAGTTCCTTATCGTGTTGCTTGAGGTATTGCCCGATGTTTATCTTGTTGTCCTTGACAAATTCCTGGAGCAACAAGGTGTTCTCCTTGTAATACTTCTGCAGGGCACCCTCAACGATACGGTCGATAAGGTTTTCCGGCTTGCCGGCTTCGCGCGCCTTGTCGCGGGCGATTTCCTTTTCCTCGTCGAGGATTTTCGCGGGAACTTCCTCGGGGCGTACGGATACCGGAGCCATGGCAGCCACTTGCATGGCCACTTCGTGCATGACGGTCTTGTCGGCGGGCTTGTTGAAGGCCACGATAGTGGCCAACTTATTCCCCGGGTGCACGTAAAACGCAGCGGTATCAGCCTTGAGGAACTCATAATATCCGAGTTCTATCTTTTCGCCGGTGACCCCGATGCGGTCGGTGATATGGTCCTGCACGCTGCGTCCTTCCTTATCCATCTTTTCGGCCAAGAGGGCGGCCAAAGAAGCCGGCTTCTTAGCCATGGCCAAATCAAGTATGTCTTTCGTGAGCGCGATGAACTGTTCGTTCTTGGCCACGAAGTCGGTTTCGCATTTCAGTGCCACGATGGCGGCGAAGCCTTCTTCGACGGCGGCCAACACACAACCCTCCGAAGCTTCCCTGTCGGAACGCTTGGCGGCCACGACCTGCCCCTTTTTACGGATAATTTCCATCGCCTTTTCGAAGTCGTGATCGGCTTCTTCCAGTGCATGTTTGCAATCCATCATCCCGGCCCCGCTCATTTTGCGGAGATGGGTGATTTCTGCCATTGTAACTGCCATAATCTTATATCTTGTTTTTGTTTGTTCTTATTTTATTCGGCTGCTGTTGCTTCCTCTGCAGGAGCTGCGGCTACCGTTTCTTCGGGGGCATTGGCTTCGGCTGTTTCGGCTTTCACTTCGGGAGCCGGTTTTTCGGCCTCGGCAGCCTCATCACGGTGCGGGCGTTCCTTACGTGCGGAAGATTTGGCGCGACGGTCGCGGCGCGGCGCGGCTGCAGCTTCTTCTTCGGCCGGTTCGTCCAGCTTCTCCGCCTTACGTTCTTGCAGGCCCTCGTTGATGGCTTCCGTAAGCGCATTGACGATGACGTTGATAGAATCGGAAGCGTCGTCGTTGGCCGGGATGACAAAGTCTACATCCGTAGGGTCGGAATTGGTGTCAACCATGGCAAAGACAGGAATACCCAAACGGCTGGCCTCGCGCACGGCGATGCGTTCCTTCATCACGTCAACGACGAAGAGGGCGGCGGGCAAGCGGGTCATGTCGGCTATGGAGCCGAGGGTTTTCTCCAACTTGGCGCGTTGCCGGGTGATTTGCAACTTTTCACGTTTGGACAAGTTGTCGAAGGTGCCGTCTTTGGTCATCTTGTCGATGTTGGCCATCTTTTTGACGGCCTTGCGGATGGTGGGGAAGTTGGTCAACATGCCGCCGGGCCAGCGTTCGATAACGTAAGGCATGCCCACCGACACGGCTTTTTCGGCCACGATTTGCTTCGCTTGCTTCTTGGTGGCCACGAAAAGGATACGTTTGCCGTTCTTGGCCAAGTTTTTCATGGCTTCAGCCGCCTCGTCAACCTTGGCGACTGTCTTATACAGGTCTATGACGTGGATACCATTGCGCTCCATAAAGATGTAAGGAGCCATAGCCGGGTTCCATTTCCTTTTCAAGTGTCCGAAGTGGACGCCGGCTTCCAATAACTGATCAAAATTAACTCTTGACATGGGTTTTGTTTGTTTCTTTAAATCGTTTACATTCTGTTACCATTCAACCGGCGGGTAGTCGCCGCACATATCGGCATGTACAAAGAATCCGGCCGGTTTAGATACTAAACGTTTGTTTCAAAAGGGCAGTTCCTCCCATCAACGTTTACTGAACTGGAACCGCTTGCGCGCTTTCGGACGTCCCGGTTTCTTGCGTTCCACCACGCGGGGGTCGCGGGTGACAAAGCCTTCTGCGCGAAGCGCCGGCTTGTCTTCGGGATTGATTTTGATCAAAGCGCGGGTAATGGCCAAACGGGCGGCTTCCGACTGCCCCTTAAAACCTCCGCCCTTGAGGTTGATGCGGATGTCGTATTGTTCGGACACGTTCAATTTCACAAGCGGCTGTTTGACGATGAACTGGAGAATGGAGGAGGGGAAGTATTTGTCCAACTCACGTTTGTTGATGTGGATTTTCCCTGTGCCCTCGTTCATGTACACACGAGCCACGGCGGCTTTACGCCGACCGATTGCATTGATTACTTCCATACGTTATTTTAGTGTATTGATGTCGATAAACTTGGGTTGTTGGGCCTGGTGCGGATGTTCTTCGCCGGCGTACACGTAAAGGTTACCCAGCAACTTGGCGCCCAGCCGATTCTTCGGGAGCATACCCTTGACGACTTGGCGGAAAAGACGGTCCGGACCCTTCTTCATCAGGCCGGCGGGCGTAAAGGCGCGTTGTCCGCCGGGATAACCCGTATAGCGCAGGTAAACCCGCTCGTCCCATTTCTTGCCCGTCATATTCACCTTGTCGGCATGGATAATGATGACGTTGTCGCCGCAATCCACATGCGGCGTGAAGCTCGGCTTGTATTTACCGCGCAAGAGCTTGGCCACCTTCGAACCGATGCGGCCCAAAGACTGACCCGTGGCATCTACCACGACCCATTCCTTTTTTACCGTTGCCTTGTTGGCGGAAAGGGTCTTGTAACTTAAAGTATCCACTTTCTTCTTTTAAATTTTAATTAGTACTCAAAAACGAGCGCCCCCCCAGCATTCCCGCGACGGACACAAGCCGCAACAATGCGTTAAAGGCTAAACTCTTAACCTATTTGGATAATATTCGGCTTGCAAAAGTAGGGCATTTATAGGAAACGGCAAAACTTTCCCCTCATTTCTTGGGGACTTCGCCGCAGTGGACTCACGAACCCGCAAAAACAATGTAACGTCTTGTGAGAAAAAAACAACGTCTTGCGGCGAAAATTCAACGTCTTGACAAATTGTTCTCGCGAGTCCATCGTCAAAAAACGTTGTTTTTTTCCGCTTGTAAGCCAGGGCTTTGCCATTTTGTCATTGGCAATTTCTCCCATTTGGCAGGTCTTGTCCGACACTTTTTGGAGGGGGTGTGTCATTCAGGTATTTTCCATGGCGTAAAGATAACAAAAAGTCACGAATTAAACGATGAGCCTAAAAAAGTTTCCGGGCCGCCTTTGCCGGCAGCCCGGATTCCTTTTAACGGAAAACTTTCTTTCCCGCCATCAAGCTGAAGGTGACAGGCACGCAGTACTTCACCTGAGCCGCCTCGCCGTTTTTCAGCCGGCCGGGCTGAAAAGCGGGCATCATGTTGACGACGCGCAAGGCTTCTGCATCCAAGATAGGAGACAAGCTACGGAGGATATGAGCGTCACAGACGCTGCCGTCCTTGGCAACGGTGAACTGAACGGTGACACGGCCTTGTATCTTCTGCTTCACGGCTTCCGCCGGATACTTGAGGTTGTCGTGGATAAACTTCAGCAGGGCTGCATCGCCGCCTGGGAACTTGGGCATATAGGTAACAACCCCGTTCTCGGAAGTATCCTGCCCGGCCAAGGCCAAAGCAGGGCTTGCCGTCGTCTTAGGCGAAGGTTTTACGGTAGGAGCAGCCCCTACGATAGCAGTGTTTCCGAATGCCAGGATAGCGGCCGTGAGCGGGAGGAGCAACAAATATTTAGCTCGCCCGATACGGAGGGAAGGTCTTTTGTTCATCATACGAATTCTGTCTTTTAAATGT
>JAISGW010000139.1 GCA_031262895.1 Tannerella sp.
GTCGAGCAGGAAGGAGATGACGGCGCTCTTGCCGTGCGCCCGGCCGAAGATGCGCAATCCGCCGAGCGCGTCAAGCCGTTCGGTGGCATAACGCAACAATTCCTGTTCCCAGGCGCCGATGCGCTCCAAACCTATACCCTTCACGTAGCGCAGGGCTTCGGCCAAAGCCGTGGAACCGATGAAGTCGGGCGTGCCGGCCTCAAATTTTAAAGGCAACTCGTTGAAAGTCGTCTTCTCGAAGCTAACGGAAGCAATCATCTCGCCGCCACCCTGGTAAGGAGGCAGTTTGTCTAACCAGTCTTCCTTGCCGTAAAGCACGCCTATGCCCGTGGGGCCGTATATCTTATGCGAGGAAAAGACGTAAAAGTCCACGTCCAAGGCGCCGACATCTACCGGCAAATGGGGAATGGCCTGCGCCCCGTCAAGCAAGACGGGAACGCCGTGCTCATGCGCGATGCGTACGATGTCGGCCACCGGATTGACAGTGCCCAGCACGTTCGACACATGAGCCAGGGAGACGAACTTCGTCCGCCCGGAAAAGAGCTGCTCGTAAACATCCATGCGTAAGGCGCCACGCTCGTCGATGGGAACGACCTTCAGGGTGATGCCGTGGCGGGCGGCTTCCAATTGCCAGGGCACGATATTGGAGTGATGCTCCATCTGCGAGACAATGACCTCGTCTCCCTCCTGCATGAAGGCCTCGGTATAACAGGAAGCCACCAGATTGATGGCCTCTGTCGTCCCGCGGGTGAAGATAATTTCCGAAGGAGACTGCGCGCCTATGAAAAACTGCACCTCGCGGCGAGCCGCCTCGTGCGCCTCGGTGGCCTCCTGGCTGAGGAAATGCACGCCCCGGTGGATATTCGCATTGGCCTCGTAATAACCTTTGCTGATGCGTTCGACCACCGAACGGGGCTTCTGCGTGGTGGCCGCGTTGTCCAGATACACCAGCGGGCGGTCGTAAACCTTCTTCTGCAAGATGGGGAAATCGCGCCGGATGGTTGCTATGTCATAAGTATCCATATCTGCATTGTTTTTGCTGCAAAGGTACATTATCAAATAATGAATAACTAAGAATGAATAATGAAGAATGGGGACGCGCCCACGCCCTAATAATTCATGATTCATCATTGATAATTAATCGCAGCTTTTTGTTAGCTTTGCCTCAAGAAAAATACCGGAATGGCACCCCCTCTTCAAAAAGTATCGGACAAGACCTGACAAATGGGAGAAATTGCCAATGACAAAATGGCAAAGCCTTGGCTCACAAGCGGAAAAAAACAACGTTTTTTGACGATGGGCTCGCGAGAACATTTTGTCAAGACGTTAAGATTTTTTCTCAAGACGTTGAGATTTCGCCGCGAGACGTTACATTGTTTTTGCGAAGTCCGGGGATTTCTCGCCGGGATACGAAAACTTTTCCACAAAGTAGGGATTTTGTTCCGTAGGCCTCCCTTTGCCAATTCGAAGGGAATACCTTTCTTTGTGGAAACGTTTGAAAGGATGCCGTTCAAGGCGCGGGAGTTGGTGCTTGCCAAGTTGGAGCAGGGAGCCAAGGTTGCGGCCAAGTCGACGGACGCGTATTGGCAATACCAGAACAGCCTTGATGCCTACCGCACGGCGCTGAACGTCTACGACAGCGCCATGGAACAGGGGCTGGAGCAAGGTCTGGTAAAAGGGAGAGAGCAAGGTTTAAAACAAGGGAGAGAACAAGGTATCTTGGAAGACAAGCAAGATATTACCCGTAAGTTACTTGCCAGAGGTTTGTCAGTAGAAGATACCTCCGCCATCACCGGTCTTCCGGCAGAAAAAGTGCAGCGCATAAGAGACGAAGGAAATTGAACGGGTTCCAAGAGCATATTCCCTTACCAGTCTGTCGGAGGTTCCGAATTTCTGGCTAAGTTTGCGGCAATATAAATATGAAAGAGTTTATCATTACCGATGCGCCGACGGAACGGGCCGCGCTGGTGGGCTTGATTACCCCCGAGCAAAACGAACAGAAAGTAGAGGAATACCTCGACGAACTGGCCTTCTTGGCCGAGACCTCCGGCTTGGAACCGGCCAGGCGTTTCAAGCAGCGGATGGATTACCCTAATCCCGTCACCTTCGTGGGGCCGGGTAAATTGCAGGAAATAAAAGAATATGTGGAAGCCGACAAAATAGGTGTAGTCGTCTTCGACGACGAACTGTCGGCCAAGCAGCTGCGCAACATAGAAAAGGAACTGCAGGTGAAAGTGCTCGATCGCACCAGCCTTATCCTCGACATCTTCGCACAAAGGGCACAAACAGCTTCTGCCAAGACGCAGGTCGAACTGGCCCAATACCAATACATGCTGCCGCGCCTGACCCGCCTGTGGACACACTTGGAAAGGCAAAGCGGCGGCGGCACTTACCTGCGCGGCCCCGGCGAGACGCAGCTGGAAACAGACCGCCGCATCATCAAGGCAAAAATCAGCCACCTTAAAGAGGAACTCCAGGCCATAGACCGCCAAATGAACACCCAAAGGCAAAATCGGGGGAAACTGGTGCGGGTGGCCTTGGTGGGCTATACCAACGTGGGCAAGTCGACCCTGATGAACCTGTTGAGCAAGAGCGAGGTCTTCGCCGAAAACAAGCTCTTCGCCACCCTCGACACGACCGTCCGCAAGATGACCATCGGCAACCTGCCCTTCCTGCTTTCCGATACCGTGGGCTTCATCCGCAAATTGCCCACGCAGCTGGTCGAGTCCTTCAAGTCTACGCTCGACGAGGTGCGCGAAGCCGACCTGCTGCTGCACGTGGTAGACATCTCGCACCCCGACTTTGAAGAACAAATAGAAGTGGTGCGGGAGACCCTGTCCGACATCGGCGCCAAGGACAAGCCGTCTATCCTCGTGTTCAACAAAACCGACGCTTTCCGCTTCGTCCCCCAGGAAGAGGACGACCTCAGGCCGCGAAGCCGGGAGAACATTCCTCTGGAAGAACTGGAACGCAGCTGGATGAGCCGCATGCAAGACAACTGCCTCTTTATCTCGGCCAAAGAACGCAGCGGGATAGAAAAGCTGAAGGAACTCCTTTACAAACA
This sequence comes from Tannerella sp., assembly GCA_031262895.1. Classification (GTDB taxonomy): domain Bacteria; phylum Bacteroidota; class Bacteroidia; order Bacteroidales; family Tannerellaceae; genus JAISGW01. The sequence continues at coordinate 3,065 of JAISGW010000139.1, forward strand.
CGTCCGGGAAATACACATCACCCGCTTTCCTTATAATGACTTCCTTTACCCCTCGCTGGAGAAAGAAGATTTGGTCGACAACGGAGCCTAAGAAACAAAAAAGCAAGGTTTTCTGTTTTGTATGATTTTAAACCTTACCTTTGTGCCGCAATAAAATAGTAAAAAGAGTACATGGATAAGACCAGCTACGCGCTCGGCCTGAGCATAGGAAATAACTTTCGCAGCACAGGCATTGAGAACCTTCATGTAGGCGACTTCGCGCAAGGCATAAGCGACGTGATGGAAGACAAGCAACCGGCCATTTCTTATGAAGAGGCCAAAGCAGTAATCAACGACTACTTTGTAAAACTCCAGGCGGAACGGAAAGAAAACAACCGACAGGCAGGGGAAGAATTTCTGCGCATCAACCGGGAAAAGGCCGGAGTGGTGGAATTGCCCAGCGGCCTGCAATATGAAATACTCAAACGAGGGACGGGCGAAAAGCCCGGGGCCACGGATAAGGTGAAATGCCATTACCACGGTAGCCTGATTAACGGGCAGGTGTTCGACAGTTCCGTGCAACGTGGCCAGCCGGCTGAATTCAATCTGGACCAAGTTATTCCCGGCTGGACGGAAGCCTTGCAGCTAATGCCCAAAGGCTCCAAATGGCGCCTTTTCATCCCTTCCCAACTGGCTTACGGAGAACGGGGAGCGGGCGACGTCATCGGCCCTGACGCCACGCTTATCTTTGATGTGGAATTATTAGATATCATCAAATAAAAAAGGACAATGAAAAAAATTAATGTAGTCATGGCCGCCCTGCTCCTGGCAGGAGGTATGGGCGCCGTCTCTTGCGACTCTGTAAAAAGCGCGAAGCTGAAAAGCGACGTCGACAGCGCCAGCTATGCCATCGGCGTGCTCAACGGCAACGCCTTCAAGCAACAACTGAAAAGCGCGCCGGGACAACCGCTTGACATAGACAACCTGTTGGCCGGTTTTGTCACCGCCATCAAGGGCGATTCCAGCCATCTGAAGATGACTCCCGAAGCCGCGCAGCGCTTCATCCAGGAATATTTCCCTAAAGCCCAAGCCCAACAAAACGCCAAGACGAAGGAAGAAGGCGAAAAATTCCTGGAAGAAAACAAAACCAAAAGCGGTGTCATCACCACCGAAAGCGGCTTGGAATATAAGGTCGTTACCGAAGGGAAAGGCCCCAAACCTACCGCCACCGACAAGGTGAAAGTAAACTACACGGGCAAACTGCTCGACGGCACCGTATTCGATTCCTCCATAGAACGCGGTCAGCCGGCTGAGTTCAAGCTGAACCAAGTTATCCCCGGATGGACGGAGGGTTTGCAAATCATGCCCGTAGGTTCGAAGTATATCTTCTGGATTCCCTCCAACCTCGCTTACGGCGAAAGGGGCGGCGGACAACTGATCAAGCCCAACAGCGTCTTGGAATTTGAAGTCGAACTGCTCGACATCGTTAAAGACTCCACCACCGTAAAGGCAACTCCGACCAAAACGGCCAAGAGAAAATAGGCCCAAAACACAAAGACAACAAGTTTAAAAGGCAGGCAGTTCTGACAGATGTCAAGGATAGCCTGCCTTCTTTTTATGCTCAATTCAAATATTGCTGCCTTTTTTCCGTTTAATCCGAAAGAAATTCCTACTTTTGTCACAAACTCATTGAAAAAACATAATCTTTATGGAGAAGATAGACAAATTAGACAGGCATATCCTGAACATCATTTCCAAGAACGCAAGGATTCCGTTCAAGGACGTGGCCGAAGAATGCGGTGTTTCGCGGGCGGCCATACATCAGCGCGTACAACGGCTTATCGAAATGAAAGTCATCACAGGTTCCGGCTATCATGTGAATCCCAAATTCCTCGGCTATAACACCTGCACTTATATCGGTGTAAAGTTGGAAAAAGGCTCTCTTTACAAAGATGTGGTACCGGAATTCGAAAAAATACCGGAAGTCGTGGAATGCCATTTCACCACTGGCCCTTACACTATGCTCATCAAGCTTTACGCACGCGACAACGAACACCTGATGACTTTGCTGAACACGAAGATACAGGAGATCCCCGGCGTCATTTCGACGGAGACAATGATTTCGCTACAGCAAAGCGTAAAACGCTCCATCCCCGTATTCGAATAAAGGCGGATGCTTGAGGATACACGCGAAGCACTTTCCCTGCTTGAACTGGCCGGTCGTATCAAAGGGGTGGTTGATCATGCCTTTCCCGACTCTTATTGGCTACGGGCAGAAACGAGTGACGTGCGCCAGAATCTTTCTTCGGGGCATTGTTATCTGGAATTCATAGAAAAAAGCCCCCTGAACGGACAAATCGTAGCGAAGATGCGCGCCTCTATTTGGGCGCGTAATTTTCGCATGCTCAAACCTTTTTTCGAACGCGAGACGGGACAGGCTTTTGCCTCGGGGCTGAAAGTACTCGTTAAGGTGAGTGTCAATTACCACGAATTATATGGTTTCAGCCTGACCGTGCTTGACATTGACCCGGCCTACACCATGGGCGACATGCTGCGCCGCCGGCTGGAAATCATCCGCCGGTTGAAAGAGGAGGGCGTCTTCAATCTGAACAAAGAGCTGCCTTTTCCGGCATTGCCTCAACGCATTGCCCTTATCACTTCGCCTACGGCTGCCGGCTATGGCGACTTTATCGCCCAACTGGCGGACAACCGTGACGGATATGTGTTTTATCCTAAACTTTTCCCCGCCCTGATGCAGGGCGATAAAGTGGAAGCTTCCCTTACCGCTGCCTTGGACCGCATTTTCCCTTTGGCCGAACACTTCGACTTGGTAGTTATCATACGCGGAGGTGGCGCCACCTCCGAACTGAGTTGCTTCGACTCCTATCCCTTAGCAGCTGCCTGCGCCCAGTTTCCATTGCCTATACTCACGGGCATCGGCCACGAACGCGACGATACGGTGCTTGACTTGGTTGCCCATAAGCGCCTGAAGACACCTACGGCCGTGGCTGAATACCTAATCAGTTGCATGGATGCCGTAGCCGCCGAAGTGGACGATTTACAGGAAGGCATACTCACCCGTCTCAACGGGCGACTTCAAGAAGAAAAGAACCGGCTGCAATTATTGGGCCTGCGCCTGCCAAGAGCGGTCGGGACACGAATGGAACGCAACCGTTCGCTGCTGACGACCTGGACAAATCGGCTGCCCGCCTCTGCCATGAAAACGGTAGAACGCGAACGGAACCGTATGGAAAGGGCGCAAAACGTCCTGCAGTCTACCGTACAAAATCAACTTCTTGCAAAAGAGAACTTCCTCAAACTCACGGCCCAGTTCATCCGCATGGCTTCTCCCGACTACATCTTGCGAAGAGGATACAGCCTTACACTCAGGAAAGGAAAAATCATAAAAAAAGCCGCAGACCTGAAAGCCGGCGACGAGATTACTACGCGCTTCAGCGACGGCACCGTGCATAGTCAGGTGTCAACCGAATCGCAAGGCAGCTTGTTCTAAGGGATATTTATCAATTTATGTATCTGCAGGCTGAGTCGCCATGCAGGTTCCCGCTTGATTTGCTCCACGCAATAGGCGATATTGCGGCGGGTAAGCGTCTCGTCAATCTCAAAAACGGGACTGAGAAAATAAAACCGCGCCTCCGGCAAAGAGGAAATCTTGGGCAATGCTTCTCCCTCCCGAACAGGAAGGCGCAATTCGTCAACCTTGGGATTGATGCGTTTGGCGTAAGCTATGTCCCCTTTGGGGCTGACAACCGTATAATCCAATAAGGGCGGCAATGGACGGGTTCCGTTGCTTTCTATGGCTTGCAGGTAACCTTTGTCATGAAAATATGCCGTCACTTCTGCCGTCAACTGCAAACTCGGTTCGCCGCCCGTCCAGATAAGCCAACGACAAGGGTATGAGGCAACGCGCGCCAGCAACTCCTCCATATCCAACAGCATTCCTCCATCAAAATCAGTATCGCAAAACGGGCAGGCCATATTGCAACCCGCAAGGCGGAGGAAGACAGAAGCTTCGCCCTGTCTTCCTCCTTCTCCTTGAAGAGAATAGAAAATTTCCTTTACCCTAAGGTTCATACAAGCAAGAGGTTTGCGGCGTCTCGCAGACTTCCACGGCTGAAAGCTCCGGAAGTTCCGGCTTGAACTGTTCGTACAAGAAACGGGCAATGTGCTCAGCCGTAGGCGGAAACGGTAAGACATCATTCAGATGACGATGATCCAGTTTCTCGTCGATAAAATGCTTTACAGCATCCAAATCACGGTAATCACGGACAAAGCCGTACCCGTCAAGCATCTCCGCTTGGAGATAAACCTTTACCTTATAATTATGGCCGTGCAGGCGGGCGCAGGGATGCCCTTCGTCCAGCTGGTCCAATACATGGGAAGCCGAAAAGGAAAATTGCTTGCTTATCTTATACATGGCGCAAAAGCTCCAGCAAGTGCTTCCACCAACGGCCGACGGTGTCGATTTGGATACGTTCGTTCGGAGAATGCACGTCGCGCAGCGTAGGGCCGAAGGAAATCATGTCCAAGTCCGGATATTTGGCAAGGAAAAGTCCGCATTCGAGGCCGGCATGGATGGCCTTCACGGCCGGCTCTTTGCCGAAAAGCTGCTTGTAAGTTTCTACGGCCAGCTTCAAAATAGGCGATTGGGGATTAGGTGCCCAACCCGGATAGCCTTCGCTCTGCGTGACTATCAAATCCGCAAGCCGCATGGCCGAGGTTACCTGTATGGCGGCGGCACGTTTGCCCGCCCCAAGGGAAGAGCGCTGGCTCGTCGTTATCTTCAGCAAGCCTTCTTCCAAATTTACGGCAGCCAAATTGGTGGAAGTCTCCACCAAGCCGGGCATATCATGGCTCATGGCCAGCACACCATGCGGGCAGGCGTTGAGACAATATATCAGCTCACAGGTATTCTTCGCATTCAGGCAAGAATTCGGTTCCGGCGTTTCAACGGAGGACATTTCCATGCGGAAGCCCGGGTCCACTTGTTTTAATTCGCTTTCCACATCAACTATGAAATGGTTGAGGAGCACACGGACTTCTTCTTTCAGTTTAGAAGGAATGCCGACAACAGCCGTCGCTTCGCGGGGGATGGCATTGTGCAAATTACCGCCCTTGAAACTATGCAGATAGACATGGAAGCGAGTAGCAGGCATCATCAAGCAATAAAGGAAACGAGCCAGCACTTTGTTGGCATTGCCCAAGCCCAAGTGTATATCGCTGCCGGAATGCCCGCCTTTCAAGCCTTTCACCTCGAAGCGGAAATAGGCGATATCGGACGGGGGCGTCATCAATTCATATTTTATTTCGCCGTAGAGGTTGCCTCCCCCGGCGCAACCGATGAAAAGTTCCCCTTCGTCTTCGCTGTCGAGATTAAGCAGTATCTTGCCGTTCATAAAACCGGGCTTTATGGCATTGGCGCCGGTCAAGCCACGCTCTTCGTCAACCGTAAACAAGCATTCCAAAGGACCGTGTTCAATATCATCGGAAGCGAGGATGGCCAGTTCAGTGGCTACACCTATGCCGTTGTCTGCACCCAGGGTTGTTCCTTCGGCGCGCACCCAATTACCATCAACGACTGTCCGAATCGGATCCTTATCAAAGTCGAATACCGTATCGGCATTCTTTTCGCACACCATATCCACGTGCGATTGCAAGATGACGCTTGGACGGTTTTCGCGGCCCGCCGTAGCAGGCTTGCGAATCAGGATATTGCCGACCTCGTCTTTCTTATACTCTAAGCCATGCTCCTTGGCAAAGGATTCCAAGAAAGCAATTATCCTTTCTTCCTTTCCAGAAGGGCGAGGTACTTGCGTGATCTGGTGGAAGAAATCCCAGACGATTTTTGGTTCTAAATCTTCTATATTCATAATAAACGCTTATATTTGCGTCCACAAATATAGAGAAAATGCTCCTAACAATACTGGCAACGGTTTTAATTCTTCTGGGCAGTGTGGCGCTGCTTTCCATCCGCATTCTCTTGAAAAAAGGTGGAACATTCCCGGCCATACACATAGATAGTAGCCCGGCCTTGCAACAGCGCGGCATCCATTGCGCCACGGCGCAAGACGAAGAAGCGCAAAGGCACAAGGATTTGAAAGACAGGCTGAATAAAAAGTAATCAACACATTTTATTTATATGAAAAATATCAATTACTTGGTGAATGGCGTATTGGCAGTCGCTGTCATTATCTTATTCGTATTACACTTCAGCGGAGGGAAATCTCCGGCGACCAAGGCTGCACCAATATCTCCCAGCAGCAATGGTGTCGTGGAAGGAAGTCCCTTGCCAGTCGCCTATATCAACATGGATTCCTTGCTGCTGAATTATAGTTACGCAAAAGATTTGAATGAAATGATAATGCGTAAAGAAGAGAATGCAAGGGCAAATATCAACCAACAAGCCAACCAACTCCAATCGGAAGCCCAAGATTTTCAGAAAAAAATAGATAACAATGCCTTTTTAACGCGCGATCGCGCCCAACAAGAGCAGCAGCGCTTACTAAAAAAGCAACAAGACTTGCAATCGTATAGCGACCAGTTATCACAGGATTTAGCTTCTGAGCGTCAACGCCTGATGCAACAATTGAACGATTCCCTGTTAGGCATGCTTAAAGTGTATAACCAGACAAAACATTATCAGATTATCTTTAGCAACATCTCTAACAGCAGCATTCTCTTGGCGGATCATGTGTACGACATCACGAATGATGTGGTTGCTTTCCTAAATAAGAAATACTCGCCCTCCTCGGTAGTTAAGAAATAAGCGGTAGAAGTTCTGCCCCGCGCCCCTCTCCCAATCAGAAGAGGGGCTTTTTCTTTGACCACCATTTGATATGGAGTCTTCCTTCAACAGAAAAAGACCTTCGCATCACCGAACTCTTGTAAAAAGGCGGCTCATACTACTTAATATGTTTATTATCAACGATTAATCTGGGCACAACCTTTTGCTTTAATTCAAATTATGGGCGAGGTAAACTGAGTTTTTCGCTAAATAATGTTAACGTTCCGAACCTTTTCCCGCCCTTAGCTGTTATATTTACAGACAGTAAGAAATAAGCATTATGAACATGTCAGAAATTAGATTTCAAGGTAGCCCGGTTCACACCAACGGCTCCATCCCGCCGAAAGGTGAGATCGCACCTGATTTCACGGGCGTCAAGGGTGACTTGTCTGAGCTGTCCCTTCGCTCGCTAAAGGGAAAGAGAGTGATCATGAACATTTTCCCGAGTTTGGATACAGCAGTTTGCGCGGCCTCGGTTCGACGCTTCAACAAAGAAGCAGTTTCCCTTTCGAATACAGTCGTACTGGCTATTTCCAAAGACTTGCCTTTTGCCCAGGGACGCTTTTGCAGTGTCGAAGGTATAGACAAAGTCATCCCCCTCTCCATTTTCCGCAATACGGAATTTGAAAACCGTTACGGCTTGCTTATGACCGACGGCCCACTGAAAGGTCTCTTGGCGCGTTGCGTCATTGCTCTCAACGAAGAAGGCGTCATCATCTACTCCGAACTGGTAAAAGAAATCACTATTGAACCGAAATACGAAGCAGTCATAGCTTCTCTTACATGATTAAGTTGTAGATTATTGTTTTTCATTGGTTAAAGTTAAGGGTTAGTGTAAGAGTACCGGGAGATGTGAATCTGCCGGTACTCGCTTTTTATGCCCCAAAATTGCAGGATTCGGGAAAACGTCCATATTCTATTCAGCCATGAACCGAATCCTTTGCCAACAAGAAATTTCTTATCAAAAATCCACAAAAAAGAAAATCATTTGGGCCTCTTTTTGGAATCCTGCTATCTTTGCGGCAGATAATTTGAACTTTTATGGAAAAGGCCACACGAATCATTTGCCTCCTTTTGGCTGCTTGCCTGTATAGAGGCCGCCTTGCAGGAGAAGCTTACCTTCAAAGGATAAACGTACGCAGTTTAGGATTAGGCGCCCCGGAAGCGGTAACTTCCATTTTTGGGAATGCTTCACTTCTGTCTCTTTTGGAGCGGCACGAAACGGGTTTCCAGTATTTGAACCGTTATGGAATGAAGGAATTAGGAACCCTACACGGTTACTTTTACTTCTCAGGCCGACTGCCCGTAGGTATTGACTTCAGTACTTTCGGCTACGAGGCATACAGGGAAAGCATGGCCCGCTTGTCTGCCGGAATGAAATTGTCCTCCCACTGGGCGCTGGGTGTGGGACTGCAAGGCCATTGGCGGCAAAGCGAACTGATAGAAAGAACTTCCTTCCGCCTGTCGGCCGACTTCGGCCTGCTTTACATGGCCGCCGAAGACCTGCGGCTTGGCTTCGCCTTGTCCGATTTCCCCCGGGCCTATTTCCTGCAAGCCGGATGCCAATGGAAACTGCTCGGGAACTTGTCCCTTCTTGGCGGTTTACTTTACGATAAAGAAAGCAGGACCGGCTTTGGCGTGGGTGCCGAATACGAACCCTTTGATGCCTTCTTCCTCAGGGCTGGCCTGAGGAACCGTCCTACACAACCTTCCTTCGGCTTAGGCTACCGCTTTTACGGCTACCGCATGGACATCTCCGCCATCTATCATTCCGTCTTGGGCGTCAGTTTAGCGCTCGGGTTGGCTTATTCCTTTTAAATTTCCCAGGCAAATGAAAAGATGCACCTTGTTTTCCCTATTGCTCCTTTTAAGTTGTTACGGCCGGCTCGTTGGACAGGCTGTAGCTTCCACAAATTGGATGGATTACCTGGACGAATTGTCCGAAGAAGTGGAGGATGAGGAACAGATAAAAAGTCTGCAGGCCGAGTTCTCCTATCTGGCCACCCATCCCCTTGACTTGAACCGCGTCCAAGCCGAAGACTTGAGGCGCTTCCCTTTTCTCAGCGAAAGGCAAATTGAAGCTATCCTGCTTTATCGGCAAAAACAGGAGCGTTTCTATAGCGTTTATGAATTGAAGGCGATAGAAGGACTGGATTTCCCGGCCAGGGAATGGTTGTCGGCCTTTGTCTTTGTCGGCGAAATACGACCGAAAAAGTTGCCCCTGACGCCCTCCAAACTCCTTCGGTACGGGCGCAATGAAATTTTACTCCGTTATGAGCGGGTTTTGCAAAAAAGGGAAGGCTATCGCGCCGGGGAGGACAGCCTGCTGGAGGCGCATCCGAACCGTAAGTATCTGGGCGAGCCTTTCTACCATTCCCTCCGCTATGCTTATACTTTTGACGAGCGCTTGCAGGCCGGGTTCGTTGCCGAAAAAGATGCGGGTGAACCTTTTTTCAAGCCGGAACACAAAGGCTATGACTTCTATTCGGCGCATATCCTATGGAAAGGGGAGGGTTGGCTGAAGACCCTGGTCGTGGGCGATTACAAATTGTCCTTCGGACAAGGGTTGGTCGCCAGCCAGGAATTTACGCCCGGGCGAAGTGCTGAACCGGCACAATCGGGCAGGAGGCAGCAGGGTTTCCGCCGTCATTATTCTTCCAACGAAGCCGATTACCTGCGAGGGATAGCGGCCACGCTACGCTTCGGGGCTTGGGAAACCAGCCTTTTCTATTCTTACCGGAAGCTGGACGCGACGCCCGGCGATTCCGACGGCATTGTGACGGCCATCCGCCGCGACGGCCTGCACCGCCTGCCAAGTGAACGGGAAAAGATGCGCCTTTTGCCGGTACGCACT
>JAISGW010000003.1 GCA_031262895.1 Tannerella sp.
GGGAAAGCCCTTCGGGCAATCAAGACCTCTGAAAATACCATTACATGCGTGCAATGCGGTTTCAAGACCTCTTGAAGTGTCTTTACATGCGTGTAACGCGATTTCAAGACGGCTGGAAGTGCCATTACATGTGTGCAACGCCGTTTCAAGACCTCTTGAAATGCCATTACATACGTGTAATGCCGTTTCAAGGCGGCTGGAGAAAGAGTGGAGAATGGAGATGGGGACTTTGGGCACAGGCCCGCTTCAGGCTAAGTAAGCGGGGAGGGCGTCGAGCAGGTCGGCATAAAGGCGGCCGAGGTAGGCGTCTTTGCTTTCCGCCAAAGAATTATTATGCCAAAGCAGGCAAAGGTCGCCGCCCACCCGACGTATGTTTTCGAAAACCTCCAGGCAGTATTTTTTTGCTTCCCCATAATCGAGCTGCATGTATTTCTCATCCTGCAGCGTGCAATCCATGATGGTGAGCGGCTCCAGCAGGAGGCTACCGAGCTTGCCGGTAGCAGGGTCTATGCGTCGCACCGTGCGGGAGGTGCCGAGTCGGAATCCTATCTGGTCGGCGTATCCCATGCTGCTGTCCACAAGGATGCCGGCCTTTTCGAGCGCCTCCATGTCTTCCGGTTCGCGTGCGCAGAGGAAATGGTGACGACTGGTGCTCACGCTGCCGCCACAGGCTTCTTCGAGACGCAGCTTTTCCTTACGGATGCGCCGTGGATGCAGCCCGGCCTCGTAGCTGACGTGCAAGCCTATAGACAAGCCTTGTCCCTTAAAGAGGCCGAGCAGGTTTTGCAGGTCTTTGCTATCCAAATCGTAGCGGGGTTTATCGAAGGGCTTGTTCCCGCCGCCGGCTTTGAAATAGGCGCTGATGACGCAGTTTCCCGCCAAGGCGGTCAGTTTACGGTCGGTCTCCAGCATCTGCGGGAAAGTATAATAGGGGTCATTCTCCGGCCGGCCGAATTTGTTTTGCAGGGAGCGGCGTATCCCCCGCCTGTCGCGCAGCGAGCGAGCCAAGCCTTTCCAGGAACGATAAAGGAAGGGGGCGTCGATGTCATGGCTGAGGTCCACGAAGCGGATACCCCGCGGCAGGGGCGGCAGGCTACCCTCGGGCAAGTAGCGGCGCAGCAGCAGGCCGTACTCGTCGACAAGGGGATGGCGGAGGAAGCCCGCCCGGTAAGGCAGCGACTGCTTGCCGGGGAAGCGGCCGTGCGGGTCGCGCACTTCGCGGCGCAGCATTTCCTCGTAGCGGCTTAACAGGAAATAGGCGGAGGCAACCAGGTCGGCATGGATGATTTTCGTGCCGCCGATTTCTTCCACCTCCGGCTCCCCGAACAAAAAAGGAAGCCCTTCGAGCTTTTTCAAGGGCAAAAGAGGCATGGAAGGTATCCTTCCGTAGTTTCCTTTGTCAAAAAAGCCCGAGGGGCAGATAACTGATTTATAATGTGAAAACTGTTTAGGGTCGTCCGTATATCCCAGCAAGGATTCCCATTGGTTATAAGGAAGCTGCACGGCTCCCAAAAGGAAGGAACGGACGTAGCGAATGGCTTCTTCGGTCATTGAGGGGGAAGGCTACTGGAGCGAGACGAACAAGTCAATGCCTTTTTCTTCGAAACGCACCTTGCCTTCTTTGGCAAGCCAGCCGAGGGCTGCATACACGTCTTTTTCCGCTTTTATCTTTGTGGCCTTTTTCAGGTCTTTCACATTCAGGCGTCCGCTTTCGTTCAGTGTGTTCCACACCAGGCCGGCGTTCGTCCCGATACATTCAATCATATTCATAATCTGATCTCCTATGGTTTAAATTTCAGGCGCAAATATACAAAAACATTTTATGCACCTGGTTTATTTTGGGGAACGCAAGGCGCGGGGCGATTTTCCGAAATTGGCCTTGCAGAAATGCGAGAAGTTAGCCAGGGAGCCGAAGCCGTATTGCCGGCTGATTTCCGTGATGCTCTTGTCCGTAGTGCTGAGTTCCTTGTAAATGTCGCGGCATTTCTGTTTGAGCAGCCATTGGTAGACCGGCTCGTCGAAGGTCTCCTTGAACAGGCGGCGGAAGGTGGTCAGGCTGTAGCCGCCCAACTTGGCGAAGGCGTCCACGTCTTTCACTTGGAGGTAATGGCTCATCACGAAGCTGCGGAACCCTTTCCCCTGGTCGTACACGGACGCGAAAAAATCGTTCAGCTCTTTAATGCTATAATAACAGTTCAGCAGGTAAAAGAGTTCCACCTGCTTGGCTTCCAGGTAGCCGTGGCAGAGCAGGGTATCGTTGAGCGCGTATCGCATTCCTTGAAGGAACATCTGCAGGGGAGTGACCGTCTCCAGCACGATAGAGGTTGACTGCTGCCTTCCTTCCAGCGGCGGCTGCACTTGCGAGAAATGGGCCACGCATACGTTTTGGACATGGTCGAACATGAAAAGGATAGCTTCCAGCGGCGTATGGATGCGAAATTCCACCACCGAGCCGAGCGGCTGCAGGAGGAAATGGCCTTCCCTGACTATCGTGTCGGGATACTCCGAGCTGTTCACCCAAGTCTCGCCGGAAAGGATGAAGTAGATGGTGTTTCGCGAGCAGCGCGTTTGAGGGATGAACTTGCCTCGCGGGAAGGTGCGGTATTTGAAGACGTCTTTTCTATAATGTTCGCAAAGCACGCAATCGGTGTATTTCTGGCAACGTCCCTGCATGGCTTCAGCGTTTTACCCGAATGTGCCGTCCCTTTTTACTTTCGTTGTTGTATCGGTTGACGGCCGTGACCACGTAACGGAATTCTTCCTGTTGCGGCGTGTAAGGCAGGAGAAAGGACAGTTGGCGGGTTATCCCGGCGATATGCGCAGGGTCGTTGAGGTCCATCTTCCCGGTTTTGTCGAAACGATACACCACGAAATAGTCGGCCGCCGAAGCCTTACTGGAATCTATGGCGGCGTTCCAGCTCAGCCAAACGCCCTCGCCCGTTTGCAGGGCCTGCAGGTCGTTGACCGCCTTGGGATGTTTCCGGTTCATCTGCGTATAGGCGGGCGGCAGGGCCGGATAGCGGTGGTAAATGCGGCGGAGGCTGTCGACCACGCCGCCGTTGTTGCGCAGCAGTTCGTTGGCCGGCCAGAAACAATGTCCCTGCACATGGCGCAGCGTGTGCTCGTCGTACATCTTTTGTTGTAATTGTCCGGCCTTCATGGTGCGGGCCACATCTTGCCCGAAGTAAAGCTGGCACTTCTTTCCGGCGTGCTTGTCCCACCAGGCGGCCAAAACGGCGTAGTCAGCCCTCGGGTAGCCTATGTTCCAGTAAAGTTGGGGGAGGTTGTAGTTAATCCAGCCTTTTTTCACCCAGAGCAGGACGTCCGCATAGAGGTCGTCGTAACATTGCAGGCCGTTGGTCGCGCTGCCGTGGCGGTAGTCTTTACGGTTACGGTAGATGCCGAAAGGGCTGACACCGAAGCGTACCCAAGGCTTCAGCTTGTGGATGGTGCGGCTCATTTCCCGGATGAGCAGGTTCACATTTTCGCGGCGCCAATCGCCGCGTGTGGCCTCGGTATATCCGGCAGGAATGCCATACTGTTTGAAGCTCTTGTCGTCGGGGAAAGGTTTCCCGGCGATGGGATAGGGATAAAAATAGTCGTCCATGTGGATGGCATCCACGTCATAGCGGCTGACAATGTCGCCGACGACTTCACAGATAAACTGGCGGTTGCGGGGCTGTCCGGGGTCGAAGAAGATTTGCTTCCCATATTTGATGAAACGTCCGGGTTGCCGGTGGATGAGGTGCGAGGGGGCAAAGCTTTCCCCTGGCGCCGCCGCGACCCGATAGGGGTTTATCCAGGCATGGAACTCCATGTTCCGCTTATGGCATTCGGTGATGAGAAAACGCATCAGGTCGAAGTCACCTTCGGGCGCTTTGCCTTGCGTGCCGGTGTAGAAACGGCTCCAAGGCTCCAGGTTCGATTTGTAGAAGGCATCGGCTTCCGGCCGCACCTGAAAAAGAATGGCATTGATACCGCAGCTTTTCAGGAAATCCAACTTACGGATAAAATCGGTCTTGAGTTGTGCCACGCTCATACTTTTGTATTCGTTTTGGAAAACGGTTTGTATCCAGGCGCCACGGAATTCATGCTTCGGGAAAAAGGCCGCCCGGCTTCTTTCAACGCGCGAACTGGCGCAGCCTCCTAAGAGGAAGAGCGCGAGAAGCAGGGTCGGGATAGCGTATCTTTGTTTATGCATCTTTCATTCAATTTGGCGCAAAGATACGGATTTTGATTTTTTCGCCGGCCTCATTTTCCGGAGCAGCTCCCACAGATTTAAATACTTATCCAAGAGGATTGATTTTTGATAAAAAATAGTAACTGATTTCGTCGGTTAAATATTAATGTATAATATTGCGCTTGAAATTTTTGTATTATTCGTTTAACTTTAAAAGCCATTATGAGTAAAAAAAAGAAAATCCATTCCTTGCTAATCTCCATCGTTAGCCTTTGGGGATTAACTATCGGAACAGTATGTGCACAAAACGACCTTACCGTGAAGGGCTTGGTTTTGGACGCATCGACAAGAGACCCGTTAGGTGGGGTCAGCATTTTGAATGCGCGTGCCGGTACGGGCACCATCACCGACATGGACGGCAAGTTCACGCTCCATGTATCCTCTAAAAATGCCGAGCTGAAATTTTCTTATCTCGGTTATGTCAGCCGGGTTTTGCGTGCCGACCAGGCAAGCGGCACCATTCTCATGCAGGAAGACACGGAACAATTGCAGGAAGTCGTGGTCGTAGGCTATGGCACACAGAAGAGAGTCAACCTGACCGGCTCTGTAGCGCAATTAGACGGCAAACGCCTTGAGAACCGTTCGGTCACGAACCTCTCGCAAGCCCTGCAAGGGACGGTGGCCAACCTGAACATTTCCTCATCCAGTGGTGTGCCAGGCAGTACACAGAACATCAACATCCGTGGATACACCGGCATCCAGAGCGACGGGAAGACGTCCTCGGGTGCTCCGCTGGTCGTTGTCGACGGTGTACAGGGCGGCAGCCTTGACGACATCAACATGAACGATGTGGAGAACATTTCCGTTTTGAAGGACGCCGCTTCGGCTGCCATTTATGGTTCGAGCGCTCCCTTTGGCGTGATCATCGTGACTACCAAGAAAGGCCGGGCCGACCAGAAGCCTACCATTACGTACAACAATAACTTCGGCTTCTCGCAACCCACCAATCTTCCCCATTACGTCAACTCCCTGGATTTCGCATACGCCATGAACGAAGCCAGTGAGAATTCCCACATCTCCCCCTTGTACGACAATGCCACGATTGAAAAAATCAAGCAGTATCAGGCAGGGCAATTAACGGAACAAACGGCTAAGGACCCGCAGAAAAACGATTGGCTCTCCTGGAACGCATCCTGGGCGAACAACGATTGGTTCGACATCTATTTCAAAAATGCCGCTTTCAGCCAGCAGCATAATCTCGGCGTGTCGGGCGGCTCGGATAAAGCCACCTATTACGTAGGCTTAGGTTACACTTCGCAGGACGGCCTTTTCCATTGGGCGAACGACAATTACCAGCGCTATAACCTGCGCGCCAATATCTCTTCTAACCTAACCAACTGGTTGACCTTCTCCTTTAGAGGTGCATTCTCACGCGAAGCGCAGAATGTGCCTACCTATTACAGCACCATCAGCGGAGGCAGCAGCTATTCATACGACTATTTCCATCAATTGGGCCGCACCTTCCCCACCGCGCCGCTGAAAAATCCGGACGGCTTCTATTCGGAGGCCAGCGGTGTGCAAATCTTCACCGACGGCGGCCGCGACAAGACGACCAACGACAACGCTGTCCTGACCGGCGAAGTGGCCTTGCATCCGTTGCCGGGCTGGAACATCACGGCCAATTACACCTATGACGGCCGTTACGAACAGATAAGCCGGCACCATAAAACCTTTTACAATACCCTACCCGACGGCACGAAACAGGCCAGGGCCGGGACTTCGCCCAATTCCCTGTCGAGGCAAATGGGCAAATACCAACACCATACCATCAATGCCTTTACTTCGTACGAGAAGACGCTGAGTAAGCACACCTTGAAAGCTATGGTCGGCTTCACTCAGGAGCTTTACGATAATTTCTATACCATCGGGACGGCTCAAAACCTGTATTCCGACGACGTGCCTTCCCTTTCCTTGGCCTACGGCACGCAGGGAGTAAGCGAGGCCGCTTCGCAACTGGCCATCCGTGGCGGTTTCGGACGCCTCAATTACAGCTATGACGACAAGTATCTTATCGAATTCAACGGCCGTTACGACGGTACTTCGCGCTTCCTTAAAGACGTGCGCTACAAGTTCTATCCCGGCGTTTCTGCCGGCTGGGTCGTTTCGAAGGAAAGCTTCTGGCATCCGCTTAGCGATTTCGTGAACTTCTTTAAACTGCGGGCTTCATACGCCAGCCTCGGCGACCAAAGTTTCACCGACAGCTATTATCCTTTCTATCCGAGCTTAGGTAGCGCCAGTCCGACAAACAGCAACAGCAGTTGGTTCTTCGGCAGCAACCGCGAGGCTTACATTAAAAATCCAGGCTTAATCAATTCGTCCTTGACCTGGGTAACGAGCAATACCATTGACGTCGGCACTGACTTGAATTTCCTGAACAATCGTTTGAGCGCCAGTTTCGACTGGTACAAACGCCGCGCCAAGGATTTTGTCGGTCCGGCTCAGGCGTTGCCCGGATTGCTGGGTACCGACGCCCCGCAGGTGAACAACGCGAACATAGAAACGACGGGCTGGGAATTGAGCCTCTCATGGAAAGACCGCATCGGCAAGGTGTCCTACGGGGCGACGGCCGTGCTGAGCGATTACACCGGCAAAGTGACCAAGTATAACAATCCCACCAAACTGCTGGCAAATACTTGGTACAGCGGCATGACGATGGGCGAGATTTGGGGTTATGAGACCGTCGGCCTGTTCAAAGACCAAGCCGAGATAGATGCCACCGACCAGAGCTACCTGAATGCCAGCTGGTACCCCGGCGACGTGCATTATGCCGACCTCAACGGTAATGGCCGCTTGGATGTGGGCGACAATACGGCCGACAATCCTGGTGACCGCCGCGTCATCGGCAACAGTACCCCGCGCTATCAGTTCGGCCTTAACTTGAACGCCGAATGGAACGGCTTCGACTGCTCCGTCTTCCTGCAGGGCGTAGCCAAGCGCGACATCATGTTCGACGAGGATGCCAACTTCTTCTGGGGTATCGTCGGCGGAGGTGTCTGGCAATCTTCCTATTTCACCGCGCATACCGACCGCTACGTGGCTGCTACGGAATGGACCCAACAACGGGACGGCTATTTTCCCCGCGCTTATATCGATACGAACAAGAACCACAAGGCACAGACCCGTTACTTGCAAAATGCCGCTTATTGCCGCATCAAGAACGTGCAA
>JAISGW010000005.1 GCA_031262895.1 Tannerella sp.
CGCCCATTTCATTACGGACACGAAAACGAGGGAGCAGGTGGAAGCCGACCTCAAAGCCAAGGAGGCGGCCTTGCCGCAAGGACATTATTTCGACTGGCTGGCCGACAAAGGCCTCAACCCGCAAGAACGCGAAGCCATGGAATTCCTTTACGCCTACATGCCGCTGGGCGACCTGACGGACCACAGTTCGGCTTTTTATCTGGAAAATGTACGGACGGCATTTCAAGCCCGACGCGAAATGCCTTGGGGCGACAGCATCCCTGAAGTGGTGTTTCGCCATTTTGTGTTGCCCCTGCGCGTGGGCAACGAGAGCCTCGATTCCTGCCGCATGGTCTTTTATAAGGAACTTAAAGACCGTGTGAAAGGGCTTTCCCTTTACGAAGCTGCCTTGGAAGTGAACCATTGGTGCCATGAGAAAGTCATTTATACGCCTTCCGACGCCCGCACCGCCTCTCCGCTGGCCCTCATCAAGACGGCTTATGGGCGTTGTGGCGAGGAAGCCGTTTTTGCCGTGGCCGCCCTGCGTTCGGTGGGCATCCCCGCCCGACAGGCTTATACGCCCCGTTGGGCGCATACCGACGATAACCATGCTTGGGTAGAGGTTTGGGTGCATGGGCGCTGGTATTTCATGGGCGCCTGCGAACCGGCTCCCGTGCTCAATTCGGCCTGGTTCAACGGGCCGGCTTCGCGTGCCGAGTTGATACTGACGCGCGTCTTCGGCCGTTATCCCGGTCCCGAAGACGTCATGTCGCGGACGGACAATTACACCGACATTAATATTATCTCCAACTACGCGCCGACTTCCCGTGCCACGGTGACGGTCACCGATACGACGGGCAAACCTGTCGTGGGCGCCAAGGTGGAATTCAAGATATACAATTACGCGGAGTTCTGCACGGTCGTGGTCAAGACGACCGACGCCAAGGGGCAGGTCTCGCTCGAATCGGGGCGCGGCGACATGCTGGTATGGGCTTCCAAAGGCGGGCGTTTCGGCTTCCGCAAGCTCAGCTTCGGGAAAGAGGACACCCTCAGCATCCCGCTGGAACACCGGCCGGGCGACGCTTTCACTTTGCCGATTGACATCGTTCCCCCACCGCCGGGCATGATACCTTCTTCCGCCACCGAAGCGCAGAAGGCCGAGAACGACCGCCGCATGGCGCGCGAAGACAGCATACGCAACGCTTACGTGGCTACCTTCTTCACGGCGGCCAAGGGTGCGGCACTGGGGCGCAGCCTCGGCATTGACACGGCGGAGACGGCCCGCTTGATGGTCGGCGCCCGCGGCAACTGGGCGGAGGTGGAATCCTTCCTGCGCCAGGCACCCGACAAGAAGGCCGCCCTCCAACTCCTGAAAGTGCTTCCGCGCAAAGACCTGCGCGACATGGAGGCCGCCGTCCTGCTCGACCACCTGCTCCACAGTCCGGGCGACACCAAGAGTCCGCTCTTCGTGCCTTACGTGGAGAACCCCCGCGTGAGCACCGAAGTGCTTACGCCCTACAAGTCCTTCTTCCAAAAGGTGCTGCCCAAGGATTTGGCCGGCCGGGCCGCTGCCGACCCCCAGCAATTGGTCGCTTGGATAAGCAAGAACATCCTTCCCGCCGACAGCATCAATGTGCTGCGTTTCCCGGTCAGCCCCCGCGGCGTTTGGGAATCCCGCCGTGCCGACAGCCGTTCGCGCAATATTTTCTTCGTAGCCGTGGCGCGCAGCTTGGGCGTTCCCGCCCGTATCGAAACGGTCACCGGGAAGGTGCAATATTTCCACGGCGGCCAATGGCTGAACGTGGACTTTGGCGGTGCCGCCCCTTCCGTGCCGGAAAAGGGCAGCCTGATGGTTTCTTATACGCCGACCAAATTGAACAACGACCCGAAGTATTACAGTCATTTCACCTTGGCCCGTGTTCGTCCCGACGGCACCTTGCAGACGTTGAATCTTGAATCGGACGCACAAGTTGACATGGGGGCGGGCAATACCTGGAGCAGCCTCTTCAAGAAACCCATGACCTTGGATGCCGGCCATTACCTGCTTGTCAGCGGCACCCGCATGGCCAAGGGCAATGTCTTGGCTGAAGTCAGCACCTTCGACCTGCGTCCGGGCAAGCAAACCGATGTTCGCCTCCTCATGCGTAAGGACCGGCAAGACATACAGGTCATCGGCTCCATTGACGCCGAGGCCAAATTCCGCCGGACTGCCGACGGGAAGACGACCAGCATCCTGGCCACCACAGGCCGCGGTTATTTCGTGCTCGCCATCCTCGGCCCGCGACAGGAACCGACCAACCACGCCATGCGCGATATTGCTGCGTTGAAGGCTTCCTTCGACAAATGGGGTCGCTCGATGGTCTGCCTCTTTAAGGACGAGGCCGCCTGGAAAAGTTACGACCCCAAGGAATTCGGCGCCCTGCCTTCCACCATCACTTACGGCATCGACGCCGACGGCTCCGTCAGCCGGATGCTGGTCGACGCCATGAAACTGCCTTCGACCGACACGCTGCCCATCTTCGTCATTGCCGACACTTTCGGGCGGGTTGTCTTCGTCTCCCAAGGCTACAGCATCGGCTTGGGGCAGCAGATGATGCAAACCATAGCCAAACTTTGATACATAAAAGAGGATGGGCATGAAAGACGGGCGTAAAAAGAATTGGTTTGAGAAGAATTGGAAGAAGGTCTTGCTCTTCGCCATCACGGCCTTGCTGATAGATTATTTCTTTCCGAGAGAGGGGAAATTCCGTTACCAGTTCCATGAAGGGAAGCCTTGGCGTTATGCCCTCCTGACGGCTCCGACGGATTTCCCCATTTATAAGACGGATGCGGAGATAAAGCGGGCGCGCGACAGCGTAGAGGCCGCCTTCGAACCTTATTACCGCTTAGACGCCGCGGTGGAAAGCCGCGAACTCGAGGCTCTGGAAGAGGCAGCCAAAGGGAACCCGAAGTTCTCGCCCCCTTACCTGCGCTATGTGGAGCGCAGTCTGCGGAACCTGTATAAGAACGGTATCCTCTCGCACGAGGAAGAGGAACGCCTGCGCACTGAAGGGCGCAGCCGCATCAAAGTCGTGCAGAACAACGTGGCGCAGGTTTGCTTTGTGAGCGACCTCTTCACGGTGCGCACGGCTTACGAATTCCTCATCAACAACCTGCCCATCCATTTGAATGCCGACAGTCTCAGGGCTTGCAACTTGGACGGCTTCCTCGAAGAGAACCTGAGCTACGATTCGCTGATGTCCGACAAGGTGCAGGCCGAGCAGATACAAGACATCCCCATTTCCAACGGGATGGTGCAGGCCGGCGAACGGATAGTCGACCGGGGCGAGATAGTGAACAGCCGCACCTTCAGCGTGCTTCGTTCGCTCCAAATGGTGCATGAGGCGAAAACCGGCGGCACAAAGGAAAAGTTAGTCATGCTGGCCGGGCAATCCCTCCTCGTTTTCGGACTTATCTTCTGCTTCTATCTTTACTTGTACCTCTTCCGCCAGAAAAGGGTCAACGGCAGGGCGCTCGAAAGGAAGGACACGGTCTTCCTCCTGCTCTGCATCCTCTGCTTCTGCCTGCTGACGGAATTTTGCGTGCGCTACCATTGGTTCAACGTTTACATCCTGCCTTACGCCATGGTGCCCATCATGGTGTCCACCTTCCTGGATTCGCGCACGGCCATGTTCACGCATCTCACGACGGTGCTCCTCTGCTCCTTTGTCGTGCCTTACCCTTACGAGTTCCTTGTGCTGGAAACTTTGGCGGGCATAGTGGCCGTCTTCAGCATCAAAGAACTTACCGAGCGCAAGCAATTGGTCTGGTGCGGCATTTTCATTTACCTGGCTTACGCCTTGTCGTATGCCAGCCTGATGGTTTACATGGAGACCGACCTGAGCAAGTTCAACTGGCAAATGTTCCTGTATTTCGGTATCAATGCCATCCTGCTGATGTTTACTTACGTGTTGCTCGCCGTCTTGGAAAGGGTCTTCGGCTACATCTCCAACGTCACCTTGATGGAACTGTCCAACATTAACAATCCTCTCTTGATGGAGTTGGCGCAAAAGGCTCCCGGCACCTTCCAGCATTCCATGCAGGTATCCGTGCTGGCTATGGCGGCTGTGGAGGAAATAGGCGGCAAGGCTTTGCTGGTTCGTACGGGCGCCTTGTACCATGACATCGGCAAGATGGAAAATTCCTCCTTTTTCACGGAAAACAAGGGGAATGCGAAGGGGCAGGGCAGCCCGGAGGATCCGAATAGCTTGGAAAAAAGCGCAGAAACCATCATCAGCCACGTGAAGAAAGGGATGGAAAGGGCCAAGAAGTACGCCTTGCCCCAGCCTATCATCAATTTCATCTGCACGCATCATGGCAAGGGGAGGGCGGAATACTTTTATACCAAGTACAGGAACAAGTATCCCGACCAGCCTGTCAACGAGGCCGCCTTCACTTATCCCGGCCCCAATCCCTCCTCTAAGGAAGAGGCCGTGTTGATGCTGGCCGATTCGGTGGAAGCTACTTCCCGCAGCATGACGGAACATTCGGAAGAGGCTTACAAGGCCATGGTGGATGAAATCGTCGACGGCAAGGTAAACAAGGGCTTGTTGAAGGACGCCCGGCTTACCTTTAACGATTTGGGACTCGTCAAGCAATCCTTCGTGAGTACGCTGATCATGCAGAACCATACCCGCATCTCTTACCCGAAGGAAGCCGGCCCGAAAGCGGAAGGTGGGGAGGGCAGCCGTTAATATACGTGGCGCCCCGTGAAATAAAAAGAAATTTCCCCATCTGGCTAAACCTTTGCCTGCCCCCCTCGTCTATGGTCACGATTGTTTTATTAAATAACAAAAGAACATCATGAAAAGATTGTTTGGTATGCTGGCTGTCGCCTTACTGTGTGCGACGACAGCCTTTGCCCAGACGGGCAGGCGAGGCGGCGGGATGCCGGCCGGACAGCGGACGCAGCAGCTGGCCAAGTTCAAAAAGGACTTGAAGTTGAGCGACGAACAAACGACGAAGTTTGACGCGGCTTACACCCAGTATTATACTGACATGAAAGCCGAACGCCAAGCCATGCGTTCCGCCAAATCGACCGACCGTAGCGCCATGCGTAGCAAGATGCAAGCCATCCGTTCGAAACGCGATGCTTCCATCAAGCAGATCCTTAGCGCCGACCAGTACAAAACCTACGAGAGCGAGATGAAAACATCTCATCGCTCTACTTCGCACCGTCAGGCAAAGAAGTGAACCTTTAACAATGAAAAGTGAAGGGGACGTGTCGAAAGACGCGCCCCTTTTTTTTGTGCCGCAGCCCTCGGTACGCCACAATATCCATTCACAATATGGCATCTTACCCTTATTTTGCCACAAAGTATCTTCAAAATGTGGATTCTTACCATCAGTTTAGAACTTTGTTAATTATAAATGTGGATTTTTACTATGATTTATCCATATTATAAATTCAAGATGTGGATTTATGGCCTAATCTTGGAACTTTTCCAATTCGATATGTGGATTTTTACCCTTGTTTTGCCACATTTTCGGAAGACTATAAGACTATAAGACAATTAGACCATAAGACAATTAGATTATTAGACTCTAAAACAACGAGACTTAGGGTTATGGGAACCGTGGTCTTCTTAAAGTCTTATAATCTTAAAGTCTCAAGGTCTTAAAGTCTCAAGGTCTTAAAGTCTTAAGGTCTTAAAGTCTTAAAGTCTTAAAGTCTTAAAGTCTTATTGTCTCAAAGTCTCATGGTCTAATCCCTAAATTCGTACGATTTACCGTGCGAATTTGTACGATTTGTCACCTGCCTTAGCGGCCCGGGCCATAGTTTTGCAGCCGATTCACGTAATTGTACGTATATGAATACAAGATTTAAACGCTTCAAAACATTGGCCCGCAGAGGCCGTACTACCCGCCTTGACTATCTTGCCGCCGCCTGCATGGCGGTGACGCTGGCTTTGGCCTCCTGTTCGGATGATACGGGTACCGACAAGGACAAGCCCATCGTTGACCCGCCCCTGCAGGCCGGCAGCAGGCCGATAGACTTCAACTCGGCGCCCGTCGCGTCGACGAAGGCGCCGGTGATAGATGGGAACAACATCACGAATTTCAAGGTCTCGGCCAACCTGCCGCAGTCGAGCCTGCCGGGTCAGCAGACCCTGAAGAGCGAGACAGGCTTCAACTTCTTCGAGCGCATCAACGTGCTGCGCAGGGACAGCCTCGGTCATTGGGGCTATTCCCCCTCTGTGTACTGGCCGGCCAGGAACGATGCGGTCAGCTT
>JAISGW010000034.1 GCA_031262895.1 Tannerella sp.
TGATATGTTGCGCTTACAGCGCGCTAATGCTGATAATTACATTTTTACCCAACGCGGCGCGCTTCGCGCTTGCGGTGGGCTATCCGATTAGCGCTTTCAGCGCATGGCCTTCGGCCAAACGGGCTGGATATAGCGACACGCACATCGGCTTTTGGTTCTAAGCGCACAAGATGGCGTTGTTCCATCTCCCCCAGCATGGGGAGGGCAGCTTTGTCAAGCACTTCTATCTTCATTATAGAACTGCTTGCGTTATAATGATTATTAGACTTTCCTCTTTGGCATTTAGCCTACCATAACAGGCTGCCCGGCAAAATACGTCTTCCTTTGCTTGGGGAGACCATTGGACGGGAAGTTTTTTCATAATAGTGTGGCTTCAGTTTATAGCGGCTTCATCCCACGTAGCGCGCGTCCTTCATTCAGTTCTTTTCGAAAAGCTTCACCATAATGGGCAATGAGCTTGTTTCCAAGCTCGTCAAATATCTCCTCCGAGGTGTACGTGTTGACCGGACGGTTCTCTTCGTCGAAGCGGACGCCGAAACGTGCCAAAAGCTCCCGTTCTTCGGGATTGTTGACCGGCTCTCCTTTTTCGCGCTGCTTGCTGCGCGGCTGTTTAATCGTTGTTTCCATATTATTGTCGTTTTAGCAGGAAGACAAAGATAAGGAATCCGTAGAAAAGGTCTTGCTTCTCCGAAACAAAGTCTTGCTTCGTCAAAATCTTCCCGGTATTTCGTCGCGACGGACTCACGAACTCACAAAAACAAAAAAAGGGAAGTCCGAAAAGACTTCCCTTTTTTTGTTTTCGAGGTTCAATCCTTAAAACACGTAGACGATACCGGCGGAAAGGACGAAGCGGTTCGCCCAGGCGTGGATGATTTGCCACTTGGCTTCCAAGTTGACAAACATGTTGGCCGCCAGATAATATTCCGCCCCGGCGCCGAGGTTGCCTGCAAGTTCCGTGCAGCCGTCGCTGCCTCCCAAACCGTAATCGCCCAGCGAAGCGCCGGATGAAATGCTGCCATGAAAGAGTCCGACGCCTACCAAAGGATAAACAGCCACCCAGTCAGCTACCGGAAAGAGATAATGGAGGTTCAGGTTCAAATCCCAGGTGGAAACCTTGGTCGACATATTAAAATCTCCAATGTTCACATCGCCGAGCGATTTCTTGAAGAAGTAATTCCACGAAGCCTCCACGCGTACGGGCGTGCTGATGTTGTACTGCGCCTTGGCGCCGATGCCGAAATTGGTGTAGCCGCTGTTCGTCCCCATCAGGAGGTTGGCGCCGATGCTCATGTCGCCTTTCTTTTGTTGTGCGAAGGCCGTGCCGCCCAAGGCAATGCAGGCCGCTAGGGCGAGGGCCGCCCTGCTGATTCCATGTACGATGTTCTTCATTTTTTTTGTCTTTTCAAATTATGTAGTAAAGTTCAGACGACAAAGGTAAGTGAATTTTTCCCCGCGAGGCAATAAAACCTTAGGAAACGGGTTTATTCCTTAACATAAAAGAAGGTGCGGAAAGGATTCCTATATATCATCTTGCTGGCGACCGCCTTCCTCGCGGCTTGCGGGACGACCAAGAACACGAAGGCGAGGCGCTTTTATCATGCCGTTACCGCCCGTTATAACATCTATTTTAACGGGAAGACTTCCTTCGACGAGGCCTTGGCGACCCTCAACGAGGGTTACAAGGAATCTTACGCCGAACAAATCCAGATGTACCCCATCAGCGCCCAGCCCAAGGACAAGAAGAAGACGGGCGGCCCTTTCGACCGTGCCATAGAGAAGGGAGAGAAGGCCATCAAGCTGCATTCCATACAGGTCAAGCCCGCCAAAAAGCCGGGTTGGCGCAACGACCCCAAGCAGGTGGCCTGGCAGGCTAAAGAAGAATACAATCCCTTTTTGAAACATTGCTGGATGCTGGTGGGCGAGGGACAATTTTATAACGCCGACTTCCTGCAGGCTTCGGCCACGTTTTCCTATATCGCCCGCCATTACGCCACCGACCCCGACATGCTGGCCAAGGCCCGTATCTGGCAGGCCCGTTGCTACGCCGAGATGGGCTGGCTCTACGAGGCGGAAGACCTGCTGCGCAAGCTCAACATACAAGGCGTCCCCATGAAAGAACGCGACCAGTTCGCGGCCGTCAACGCCGACTACCTGCTGAAGGACAAACAGCCCAAGGCGGCCATCCCTTATCTTGAGAAGGCGGTCAAGGCGGAAAAGAATCACTTGCAACGGGCGCGCATGCGTTATCTGCTCGGACAGCTTTATGCCGAGGACAGCCTTGACGCGCAGGCTTACCGGATGTTCGGCAAGGTAGCCGCCTCCAGTCCGCCCTATCCCTTGGAATTTGCCGCCCGCATCCGCCAGACGGAGGTTTTCCAAAGCGCCGACTCCGGCAAGGTGCTCCGTATGCTGCGCCACATGAGTCGTAGTTCCAAGAACAAGGACTATCTTGACCAGGTGTACTACGCCATCGGCAATATTTATCTGGCCAAAGCCGACACGGCACAGGCTATTGCCAACTACGAAACCGGCGTCGCCAAAGCTACCCAAAGCGGCATGGACAAGGCCATCCTTTGGCTGCGCTTGGGCGACCTTTACTTCGGACGCCGCGACTACCTCAAGGCGCAACCCTGCTTCGACGGGGCACTCGCCTTGTTAGACAAGAACTACAAGGATTACGCAAGGGTGGCCAAACTCGCACCCGTGCTCGACGAGATGTCCGTCCATGCCCAGGCCATCCATTTGCAGGACAGCTTGCAAGAACTGGCGCGCATGCCCGAAGCCGAACGTCTGGCCGCCATCGACAAAATCATCGCCTCGGTTATTAAGAAGGAGGAACAAGCCCGCGCCGATTCGGCAAAGAACGCCTACCTCGCCCAAGCCCAGGCCGAAGCGGGTAACCTGGCCCGCCCCGGCAACAAAACGGGCATCACCGTGCCGACGGTGCCTTCCGCGGGCGGCAGCGCCACCTTTTATTTCTATAACCCGCAGGCCGTGGCACAGGGCAAGACGCAGTTCCAGCAACGTTGGGGGCGCAGGGTGCTGGCCGACGACTGGCGCCGCGCGAACAAGCAGATGAGCACCTTCAACGAAACGGGCAACGAAGCGGGTAACACTACGGCAGAGGCCACCGCTTCCGACAGCCTCGGCCTTCCGGCCGACAGCTTGGCCGCAGCGGGAGAGACTTTGCCCGACAGCCTTTCCAACGACCCCAAGTCGCGACAATACTATCTCCAGCAAATCCCGCTCACCCCCGACGAAATGGACGCTTCCAACCAGATTATTATCGACGCCATGTACCAAATCGCCCTCATTTACGAGAACGATCTGGACGACCCGCATCTGGCCGTCGAAGCCTTCCAGGATTTGGAGAAGCGCTATCCCAAGAACGAGCACCTGCGCGATTGCTACTACCAGGTCTTCCTGCTTGCCCTGCGGCTGCACGACACGGCCCTGGCCGAGGCATACCGGGCGAAGATGCAGGCCGCCTTCCCCACAGACGCCTACACCATCGCCATTTCCGACCCGGACTTCGAGCATAAGATGCGTTCGGTCGACAGCGTGCAGGAAGCTCTTTACGAAAAGACATACACCGCCTATCTGGCCGAAGACACCTTCACCGTCAGGCATAACTACGCGATGGTCGACACGACCTATCCGCTGGCCACCCTGCTGCCCAAGTTCATGTTCCTCGACGCCCTCAGCTACGTGCAACAGGGCGACGCCAAGGGCTTCAAGGCCGCCTTGCAGGCACTGCTCAAAAAATATCCCAAGGCCGACGTCAGCGAGCTGGCCGGCGACATGCTCAAAGGGCTGCTTCGCGGGCGCGAGATGATGCAGGGCGGCGTCAGGGGCATGATTTGGAACATGCGCTTCGGGCTTAACGCCTCCGGCGCGCTCTCGGCGGCCGACTCGGCGCGCAGTTTCAAGGCCGATTCGTTGGCTCCGGCCCGCATGGTGCTTATGTTCCCGCAAGGGAGCATAGACCGCAACCAACTGCTCTTCCTCGTGGCAAGCTATAACTTCTCCCGTTTCTTAGTGAAGCAGCTCGACTTGGCCTTCGAAGAAGCCGGCCCTGCCGATATGCTCACCATCAGCGGCTTCACGAACTTCGGCGAAGCGGTCGACTACTACCGCCTGATTTACGGCAAGGGAGGCTTCGCCGCGCCGCTCAGCCCCGAGATAGCCATTTTCCCCATTACCGACGACAACTACCAGACCTTATTGCACGGCAAGACGCTCGACGAATACGTGGCCTTCCTGAACAAGCATTTCGGCCAAAGCCGTCCGGAACTGGTGGCCCGCCTTACCGCCCGCCTCGATGCGGCCCGCAAAGAGGAAGCCGAAGCGGAAAAGGAAGCCGCCAAGGCCGCC
>JAISGW010000091.1 GCA_031262895.1 Tannerella sp.
CTCGACTTTGCCGGCGATATTTATGAAAAGGAAATCAGCGTCTTCTTCCTGTACCGATTGCGCAACGACATCCGTTTCCCCTCGGTGGAAGCCTTGCAGGAACAATTGACGCGCGACGAGCGGAAGGTGCGCGACCTGATGAAAGGCAATAAATAATGGAAAGAGACAGCGAAAAATTCACCGTTTACGACGCTTTCGACATGCTGAAGGGCATGATTGCCATTCCCTCTTTCAGCCGTGACGAAAAAGCCGTGGCCGATTACCTGCAAGCTGCCTTCGCGGCCGAAGGACAGTCGCTCAGTCGGAAAGGCAACAACCTCCTACTTGCCGACCCGGAACCTGATAGCAAAAAGCCTTACCTTTTGCTTAATTCGCATATAGACACGGTGAAACCCGTGGCCGGCTGGACACGCGAGCCTTTCTTGCCGGAAGAAGACGAAGAGGGACGCCTATACGGATTGGGCAGCAACGATGCCGGCGCCTCGGTAGTCTCCCTTTATGCCGCTTACCGCAGGCTTCGTCGGAAATCACAGCCGTATAACCTGCTTTTCCTGGCTTCGGCCGAGGAAGAGGTCTCCGGCCAAGAAGGCTTGGAGAGCGTCTTGCCGGAGTTGCCCACCATTGCTTTCGCCTTGGTGGGCGAACCTACAGGTATGCGTCCGGCCATAGCCGAGAAAGGCTTGATGGTATTGGATTGCACGGCTAAGGGATTGGCCGGTCATGCCGCCCGCAACGAAGGGGTCAACGCCATCACGCAGGCACTGCCCGACATCGAATGGTTCAACACGTACCGGTTCCCCAGGCAAAGCGAATTGCTCGGCCCGGTAAAGATGAGCGTGACCATGATACAGGCCGGCACGCAGCACAACGTGGTGCCGGACCGTTGCCGCTTCACCGTCGATGTGCGCACGAATGAATGTTATACGAACGCGGAACTGCTGGCGTTGATTCGCAGCCAGGTGAAGAGCGAGGTGCAGCCCCGCAGCCTCAGGCTCAACTCTTCACATATAGACCCGGGGCATCCCTTCCTGGCGCGTGCCCTCCTTTTGGGTAAAGCGCCTTTCGGCTCACCGACCCTCAGCGACCAGGCACTGATGTCCTTCCCTTCCCTTAAGATGGGGCCTGGCGATTCCGCCCGCTCCCATGCGGCCGACGAATACATTTGCCTTTCGGAAATCCGTGAAGCCATAGACCTTTACGTACGCCTGCTCGACGGCCTTTCCCTGCTTGGATAAAGGGGAAAGAGGCCCGCGGATTTTAGCTTTTTTTGTGGCAAAATGCAGGCATACGTTGCGGAGTTCGTATCTTTGCAGCCGAAATAAAGTAGTTTGAATGCAAAATATTAGAAACATCGCCATAATTGCCCATGTGGATCATGGGAAAACGACATTGGTAGACAAGATGCTGTTGGCGGGTAAGCTTTTCCGTGAAGGACAAGATGAACCTGATCAGTTTTTGGACAGCAACGATTTGGAACGTGAGCGGGGAATCACCATCCTGTCCAAAAACGTTTCCATCCGATACAAAGGATACAAGATAAACATCATTGACACCCCCGGGCACGCCGACTTCGGGGGGGAGGTGGAGCGTGTGCTCAACATGGCCGACGGTTGCCTGTTGCTGGTCGACGCCTTTGAAGGTCCCATGCCGCAGACCCGTTTCGTATTGCAAAAAGCCATACAAATCGGTTTGAAGCCCATCGTGGTGGTCAACAAGGTTGACAAGCCCAACTGCCGCCCTTCGGAAGTGCAGGAGTTGGTTTTCGATTTGATGTGCAGCCTTGACGCCACGGAAGAGCAATTGGATTTCCCGACCGTTTACGGTTCGGCCAAGCAAGGCTGGATGTCGGAAGATTGGCGGAAGCCTACCGACAATATTACTGCCCTTTTAGATGCCATCATTAAATATATTCCGGCTCCGAAGACGCTCGAAGGCCCTTCGCAGCTCCTCATCACCTCGCTTGACTACTCGCAATACGTAGGGCGTATTGCCGTGGGACGCGTACACCGCGGCACCCTACGCGAAGGCCAGGACATCATGCTGTGCAAGCACGACGGCAGCCAGGTCAAGTCGCGCATCAAGGAGGTCGACGTCTTCGAAGGCCTAGGGCGCTCCAAGGCCGCTTCCGTGGATTCGGGCGACATCTGCGCCCTTATCGGCATCGACGGCTTTGAAATCGGCGAGACGGTTTGCGACGCCAGCGACCCGGAGCCGCTGCCCACCATCGCCATTGACGAGCCGACCATGTCCATGCTCTTTACCATCAACAACTCTCCCTTCTACGGGCGGGACGGCAAATACGTCACTTCGCGCCATATCCATGAACGCCTGCTCAAGGAATTGGACAAGAACCTCGCCTTGCGTGTGGAACCCACCGATTCGGCCGACGCCTGGTTGGTTTTTGGCCGCGGCGTGCTGCACCTCTCCATCTTGATAGAGACAATGCGGCGTGAAGGCTATGAACTACAGGTCGGCCAGCCGCAAGTCATCATCAGGGAAATCGACGGGGTCAAATGCGAGCCGGTCGAAAAGCTTGTCATCAACCTGCCGGAGGAAACCTCCAGCCGCATCATCGACATTGTTACCCGACGCAAAGGCGAGATGACCTCGATGGAAAACAAGAACGGCCGCATGCACCTGGAGTTCAACATACCCTCGCGCGGCATCATCGGCTTGAACAATACGGTGCTGACCGCCTCGGCCGGCGAAGCCGTCCTCGCCCATCGTTTTTTGGAATACCAGCCCTGGAAAGGCGAGATTGAACGTCGGCAAAACGGCTCCATCATCGCCATGGAGACGGGCACCGCCTTCGCTTATGCGCTCAACAACCTGCAGTCGCGCGGCCGTTTCTTCATCTCCCCGCAGGAGGAAGTGTATGCCGGGCAGGTCGTAGGCGAACACACCAATGAAAGCGACTTGGTCGTCAATGTCACCAAGTCGAAAAAGCTGACCAATATGCGGGCGGCCGGTTCGGACGACAAGGTCAGCCTGGCGCCACCCGTCGTCTTCAGCCTGGAAGATGCCTTGGAATATATCAAGGTCGACGAATACGTGGAAGTCACTCCCCATTTCATGCGCATGCGTAAAATCGTATTGGACGAGATGGAACGCAAAAGGCTGAACAAGAGTTGAACCGTGCCAACGAGAAAGGAACAAATCAAGGCGCTTTGGAAGGCCGTCTTCGACGATAGCGACGACTTTATATCCCTCTTTTTCGACCATATCTACCGTGAGGAGAATGCCCTGACGATAGAAAAGGACGGAGAAGTGCTCAGCGCCTTGCAACTGCTTCCTTATACGATGAATTATTGGGGGCAAGAAGTCCCCGTGGCATATATCTGCGGCGTATGTACGAAGCCCGCCGAACGGAGAAAGGGCTTGATGCCTCGGTTGATGGATACGGCCTTTTCTGAAATGCGGCGCCGCGGCGTGGCCGTGTCAGCCCTGATACCTGCGGAAAACTGGCTGTTCGCCTACTATCGCAAGATGGGTTATACGGAAGCCTTCCATTACGCGCTGACCGTTTATTCGCGCGACGAATATTTTCCGCCTAAGCCGGTCTGCGAAATCCGCGAGGCCGACGCGTCGGCCTATGCCTATTTCTCCGGCGGCCTTGCGCGGCGGCCTTTGGGCCTCCTCCATTCGGAAGAGGACTTCCGACATATCCTGACCGACCTGAAACAGGAAGGAGGGCAATGCCTCCTTGCCTCCCGCGCCGACGGACAAGCGCGGGGACTGGCTTTCGCCCGCCCCTTGGAACAAGGGGCGGCAGGCGTGAACGCCGTGCAGTTGATGGATTTCTTTTATGAAGATGAAGCCGTGAAAAGGCAATTGCTCTATGCGGCCGCCCAACGTTTCGGCGCGGGCAAGGTCGTGTATCGACGCCCTTGTACGCCGGGATGCATGGCCTATACCTATGGCATGGCCCGCGTGATGGACGCCGAGCGCTTGATTCCCCTGTGGAAGGCCGCCCATCCGGACGACCCCATGAAGGAGGACGAATTGCGGCAAATGTCGCCCGCACAACGCAGCGCCCGCTTGCTGGATTGCGACGAACATGCGGCATACATGAGCCTCATGCTGGATTAAACAAAATACCCAAGAAGATGGACGACATAGCAGAAAAGGAGCAACAAACGGAAGAGCAGGCAATGGTCCTCCGCACCGAAGATTTAGTAAAGAAGTACCGTGCCCGCACGGTGGTAAACCATGTTTCCATAGAAGTGAGGCAAGGCGAAATCGTCGGCCTGCTCGGCCCGAACGGCGCGGGCAAGACAACGACCTTTTACATGACCGTCGGCTTAGTCACGCCCAATCACGGGAAAATCTTCCTCAACGAGACGGACATCACAGACTATCCCGTTTACAAGCGCGCCAGGGCAGGCATAGGCTATCTGGCGCAGGAAGCTTCCATCTTCCGTAAGTTGACGGTAGAAGACAACCTTCGTGCCGTGCTCGAGATGACGCATACCACGCCCGATTATCAAAAGGAAACACTGGAAAGCCTGATTGCCGAGTTCGGCCTGGGCAAGGTGCGCAAGAATCTGGGCGACCAGCTCTCAGGCGGCGAAAGACGCCGGGCGGAAATCGCCCGTTGCCTGGCCATCAACCCGAAGTTCATCATGCTTGACGAGCCTTTTGCCGGCGTCGACCCCATTGCCGTGCAGGACATTCAGTCCATTGTGGCCAAGCTCAAGCACAAGCATATCGGCATCCTGATTACCGACCATAATGTCTATGAAACGCTCAGCATCACCGACAGGGCTTACCTGCTTTTTGAGGGGAAAGTGCTGTTTCAAGGAACGGCGGAAGAATTGGCCGCCAATGACATCGTGCGGGAGAAATACTTGGGCAAAGACTTCCTCTTAAGGAAGAAGAACTTCTGACCCCTATACGCTGCCCCCTACATGCTAACCCCTATATCCCCATGTTTACAGGCGAACTGATCTCTTTGGGCGTAGCCTTTTCCTGGACGCTGACCGCCCTTTGTTTCGAATATGCCAGCAAGCAGATGGGCGTGATAGCGCTCAACGTGTTGCGCCTCGGCTTGGCTATCCTTATGTTGGGGCTTACCCTTTGCTTTTTCACCGGCCATTTCTTTCCGGCAGGGGTGGCGCCTAAGGCCTGGTTCTGGCTGGGCGTCTCCGGTTTCGTGGGCTACGTCTTGGGCGACTATTGCCTTTTCAGCTCTTATGTGGTCATCGGCTCGCGCTTCGGGCAATTGTTCATGACCCTGGCTCCTCCTTCGGCCGCCTTGGCGGGCTGGCTGATACTGGGCGAACGCATGAGCTGGAGCGCCTTGCTGGGCATGATCGTCACCCTGACGGGTATAGGCCTTTCCGTAGTGGGGAAAAGGGAGGAAGGCAGCGGGCATTGGCAGGTCAAGCTTCCCTTGAAAGGCATCCTTTTCGGCATAGGTGCCGGCCTGGGGCAGGGTTTTGGCATCGTCTTCAGCAAATTGGGCATGGAATATTATACGGCCGGCATGCAAGGTGCCGATAGTACCGCGCTTTTTCTGGTGCCTTTCGCTTCGACGCAGATACGTGCCCTCGTAGGCGTGACCGGCTTTTCCATCCTCCTGTTCCTTTCCGGTAAAGGAAAGGCCCTGCTACATGCTTTTAAGGAGAAGAAGACGATGGGCAGCGCCTTGGCCGGCACCGTGTTCGGCCCTTTCATCGGCGTGTCTTTCTCCCTGATGGCCGTGCAATACACCGAAGCGGGCATCGCTTCCACGCTCATGGCGCTTACGCCGGTCATGATACTGGCGCCTTCCTTTTATTTCTTCCATCAAAAGATAAGGGTGCAGGAAGTAGTCGGCGCCCTCATCAGCGTGCTCGGTGTTGCCCTTTTCTTTGTAGGATAGCTTTATGCCACCCGGCATAACCGCATTACACGCGTGTAAAGGCATTTTGTCACCCGGCATAAGTCCGTTACATCCGTGTAAAGGCACTTTGCCACCCGACATAAACCCGTTACATCCATGTAAAGGCACTTTGTCACCTGACATAAGCCCGTTACATCCATGTAAAGGCACTTTGTCATGCGGTCAAAATTAAAGGACTTGTTTTTGTAACCTCGAAGAGGGGGCTGCGTCAAAGAGGCAAACAAAGGAAATGTCTAATTTTTAAATACAAATTGCTCTATGTTGGATTTCATCACCATCCCCCTCGTCGTGGGAATCTGCGTGGCCGGCGTTTACGGCCTGTTTGAACTCTTCGCCCGCCGCAAAGAACGGCTCGCCATCATCGAAAAGCTGGGCGACAAGTTAGACTCCGCCTCTTTCACGGGCAAGGTGCAACTGCCCAGTTTCTCCTCTCCCCTGCATTTCTCCTTCAGCGCCCTCAAGGTGGGCTGCCTGCTGACCGGCGTCGGCCTGGGGCTGCTGGCGGGTTTCCTGCTGAATCTGGCCGTCCTCTCGCAGGGCCAAGTATGGCAAGGCGTGCCCTACGTGAACGACCTGACCGGCGTCTGCTATGGCGCGGGCGTGCTTCTCTTCGGCGGGATCGGCCTTTTGATAGCCTTCCTCGTCGAAATGCGTCTGGCAAAGAAGAAAGAGGAAAATCAGAAATAGATTTCTCCGAAGAACTCCGGCCGGTGGAAATCCGGCTGCGGAGTACCGACGGGACTCCAGCTGAGGTAATGCGGCTTGGATGTCCCGTCCGCGCATTTATAGAAGTTGGCCCATATCTTTTCCGGCATGCGCAGGGGGTCGAGTTCCATCAGGCCGAAGGGGATGGAGACGGACAATTCCCAGGCGTGGAGGCCGGTGTCTTCCGTGGGGATATGCATTTTCGGCAGGCTGCTGTGGCGGCGTATGAGCGCGTATTCCTCTTCTTTGAGCGGGAACTTTTCCACCCTCGACAGGCGCCTTGAAGCGTCGCAAGTCCCGATACAGTTGAACTCAAAATTCATGTAATAGTTCTTGCCTGGCTTTTTCATGAAGAACTCCACACAACTGTCAAGGTAAACGGAAGAACCGTCTTGCGTCTGTTCGGCTTTCAGGGAAAAGCCCCTCACGAAGTAATGGAGATACAGGGCCGTGTCGCTGCGTGCGATGTCGAACACGGCAATAGGCTTGTAAGGGAAGGTATCCCAATTGGCCTGGTTGATATAATCGCGTTGCCCCTTGGACTCCAGCAGGAAATTGACGGAAGACAAATCCAAAACATCCAAAGCAGGCAAATAGGGGACTTTCAAGTGCTTCATAACAGGAAGACAATTATGATAGATGAACGATTTGCAGGATAATGCCTGCCAAGGCGAGGAGGATAAGCAGCCCCCCCACGATGCGGTTGAACACCCAGATGCTGCGGATGTTGAACCATTTGCGCACCTTCGACACCAGATAGGTGATGCCGAACCACCAAAGCACGGCGCCTAAGCCTATGCAAAGGAGGCCTCCGGCCAGCATCCAAATAGAATAGGTCTGCAAGACGAAATCGAAATGCGCGAACAGGCCGATGTAAAACAAGACAATGAGCACGTTGCTGAAGGTAAGCAGGAAGCCGGTGACAAGGCCGTGCGTATAGGAGACTTTGCCTTCCTGCCGCTTTTGCAGACTGGCTACCGGATTGGACAGGAAAGTGTATAAGCCGAACAGACCCAGCACTAAACTCCCGCCTAATTGCAGAAGTGCGTGGTTACTTTCAATAAAGGCCACCACGAAGCCCATTCCCAGGCAGGTG
The DNA here is from genome assembly GCA_031262895.1 of Tannerella sp. Lineage (GTDB taxonomy): Bacteria > Bacteroidota > Bacteroidia > Bacteroidales > Tannerellaceae > JAISGW01. The sequence continues at coordinate 7,686 of JAISGW010000091.1, forward strand.
ATAGTGGCATAAAGCACGTCGGAGAGCATGGCGCCCACGCCCGTGAAAAAGCCGTACCAACGCCCCTTGCTCAAGGTCCGTTGGATGCACAACACACCTACCGGCCCCATCGGTGCCGATACCAGCAGCCCTATCACAAGTCCTTTGCCTATCAGTCCCAGCATTCAAAAAGTCTCATTTTTGAGGCAAAGGTACGATTTTTTGAAGCGCAGGCAATTTTTTGAGGCGGCCACCGTATCTTTGCAGTCAGCTGAAAAGAAAGCAGTTCCGGTTTATGATTAAATTCTACCCTCTTCTATTGGCCTTAGCCCTTGCCTCTTGTGCACACAAGGGCGCAGGACGTGCGGCCGAAACGGCTGCCGCCGGAGAAACGGTTGCCGCCGTTCACGTTCCCGATTTCCAAGCCGACAGCGCCTACCGTTTTGTGGACGAACAGGTGGCTTTCGGGCCGCGCGTCCCCAATACGCCCGCCCACAAAGCCTGCGGCGACTTCCTCGCCGCCACCCTGAAACGTTTCGGCGCCCAAGTCTACGTGCAACAGATGACGCTCACCGCCTATAACGGCACCAAATTAGACTGCCGCAATATCATCGGCTCCTACAAGCCTGCGGCCCGGAAGCGCGTCCTGCTCTTCGCCCATTGGGATTCGCGCCCCTACGCCGACAATGACAGCGACCCGAAAGAACAACGCAAACCCATAGATGGCGCCGACGACGGCGCCAGCGGCGTGGGCGTGCTCCTCGAAATGGCCCGGCTGATGGACAAGCAGGCACCCGATGTGGGCGTGGACATCCTCTTCACCGACGCGGAAGATTACGGTGTCCCCTCGTTCTCCTCGCAACGCGACGACGACAACAGCTGGTGCCTCGGCACCCAGTTCTGGGCACGCAACCCGCATACACCCAATTACCATGCCCAATACGGCATCCTGCTGGATATGGTGGGCGCGAAGAACGCCACCTTTTATAAGGAATACACCTCGCAGGCTCAAGCCCCTTCCTTGGTGGAAAAGATTTGGGACACGGCCCGTAACTTAGGCTACGGTAACTTCTTCATAGATGCCGATGGCGGCTCCATCGTGGACGACCATCTCTACGTCATCTCTGGACGCGGCATTCCCTGCGTCGACATCATCAATTATGCCCCCGACAACAAGCGCGGCTTCGCCGACTATTGGCATACCCATGCCGACAACATGCAAATCATCAGCCGCGAAACGCTCAAAGCTGTCGGGCAAACCCTGCTGAATGTTATCTATAAGGAAAGGTAAAAAACATGTCTACTATCAATGAATCGCAAGACGAAGTCGTCGAAGAGTTTTCCGCCTTCGACGACTGGATGGACAAATATTCCCTGCTTATTGAGCTGGGCAACGCCCTGCCGCCGCTCGACGAATGCTATAAAACGGAAAACAACCTGATTGAAGGCTGCCAAAGCCGCGTTTGGCTGCAGGCCGATTACAAGGACGGCCTGCTCTGTTTCCGGGGCGACAGCGACGCCGTCATCGTCAAGGGCATCGTAGCCTTGCTGCTGCGCGTGCTCTCGGGGCACAGCCCGAAGGAAATCATAGACGCAGACCTCTATTTCATCGACAAAATAGGTCTCCGCACCCATCTCTCCCCCACGCGTTCCAACGGTCTGTTAGCCATGCTGAAGCAGATGCGCCTTTACGCCCTGGCCTTTTCGCAAAAGACTTGAACCTATAATATAAATGTAATATGAAAAGAAAAAACCACTGGAAGGACCTCCTTTATTTCTCCTCAACCGAACGCCGCGCCTTGAGCCTTTTGCTCGGCCTGCTCGTCGCTTTGTGTATCCTCCTGGCTATCGCGCCGCCGAAGGGCGGCAAACTTGAAAGTACGACGGCCAGCGTTTCGCCGCTGCTGCCGCAACGGCCGCCCAAATATCCCCGGCAAGAGAAATTCGCGCCGGGTACGAAAGTCGAACTCAACGCAGCCGACACCAGCACTTTGAAGAAAGTCCCCGGCATAGGCAGTTCTTATGCCCGGCGTATCGTGGGCTACCGGCGGCTTCTGGGCGGCTTTTATGCTGTAAGCCAACTGCGCGAACTCTACGGCATGGACGAGGAACGCTTCCTCTCTCTAAAAGATTGGTTTTATGTGGAGACTTCCCTGCTCCGGCCCTTGGCTGTCAACCGGCTGACAGCCGATTCGCTGGCTAAGCATCCCTACCTCAGTTACCGACAATCCAAAGCCATCTATCGCCTGCGAAAACAAAAGGGTCGGTTGGAAGGTTGGAACAACCTCATCCTCTTAGACGAATTCACCGAAATTGACCGGCAAAGGCTGGCAGCATACCTGTCTTTCCGCTGAAAAGGCGGGGGCATTTCCGGCACTGCCGCACACGTCTCGAATTTATTGTGTACTTTTGGGGCGTTTTTCGGAAGAAATTTCTTGTTTAATAACGAATAAAAGTTATGAATGTCAAGATTATCGTACTCGCCAAGCAGGTGCCGGATACGCGCAATGTGGGAAAAGATGCCATGAAGGCCGACGGGACAGTGAACCGCGCCGCCCTGCCGGCCATCTTCAACCCCGAAGACCTGAATGCCCTCGAACAAGCCTTGCGTCTGAAAGACGCGTTGCCCGGAACGAGCGTCACCCTGTTGACCATGGGGCCGGGCCGGGCCGCCGAAATCATACGGGAAGGCCTCTATCGAGGCGCCGACGGCGGCTATCTCCTTACCGACAGGGCCTTTGCGGGCGCCGACACCTTGGCCACCTCCTACGCGCTTTCCATGGCTATTCGC
>JAISGW010000102.1 GCA_031262895.1 Tannerella sp.
CCAAAGGCACGCCTTTCCCCTTTGTGGACATTTACAAGGACGGCAAGCAGTACATGAGCTTCGGCACCGAACTCTTCACTCCCCACAATAACGTGGAGAACAACGTCCTGAGCATCGTCGACAATGCCAACTTGACGCTTGACGACCATTATCTCACCATCGGCGGCTCCTTCGAACGGCAATATTTCCTCAACCAGTACCTCCGTTATCCTTACGGTTATTATCGTTATGCTTCGATGGAGGATTTCATGAACGGCGCCCAGCCCCTGACTTACGGCCTGACCTACGGCTATAACGGCAAGGATGCGCCCGGCTCCGAGCTGGCCTTTGGCATGTTCGGCTGGTATGCGCAAGACGAGTGGAGCCTTTCCGACGCCTTCCGCCTGACTTACGGCCTGCGCCTCGACTTGCCTGTCGCCCTGAACTCCCTCGGCTCCAACCCCGCCATCTCTGCGCTGACTTTCGCCGGCGGCAGGAAGATAGACGTGTCCCAATGGCCGACTTTCTCCTGGCAGGTTTCCCCGCGTGTCGGCTTCCGCTGGGACGTGAAGAAAGACCGCAGCATCCTTATTAATGGCGGTACCGGACTTTTCACCGGCTCCCTGCCTTTCGTATGGTTCACCAACCAGGTCACCAATTCGGGCTTGCTGCAGAACACGCTCGACCCGCTGACCAACCTGCCGGAAGGTTTCCCCTTTGAGCCGAACTACAAGGATCTGATGGCCAAGTATCCGAACCTCTTCCCCAGCCGGCCCTCCACAAAGGCGCCGGGCAGCATCTGCGTCGTGGACCCCGATTTTAAGATGCCGCAGGTCTGGCGTTCCAGTTTGGGCGCCGACATCCAGTTGCCTTTGGGTTTCCTGCTTTCGCTCAACGCCCTGTACACGCGCGATGTGTATAACGTCACGCAGGTCAACCTGAACGAGAAGGCGCCCACCGGGCATTTCACGGGTAAGGACGACCGCGCCTTCTACACCATGCGCGACGCGAAAAACCGGGACAACCGCATCAATACGGGCGTAAGCTCGGCCATGATGCTGACCAACGGGCACGAGAAAGGTTACCAGTATTCGCTCAACGCCGTGCTGACCAAACGTTTCGAGCACGGATTCTACGGGATGATTTCTTATACCTACACCGATGCACGCGATTTGACCGCCAATCCCGGCTCCACGGCCAGCTCGGCCTGGTCGTCCAACACGGCCGTGGGCAGTCTCAACGACCCCGGACTGAGCTATTCCTCCTTTGCCGTGCCTCACCGCATCGTGGCCAATCTCAGCTACGAAATCAATTATGCGAACCATTGGAAAACCACCCTCGGCCTTTTCTATTCAGGCTCCAATACGGGACGGATGTCGTACACCGTTTCGAACGACCTCAACGGCGACGGCTACTCCTCCGACCTGCTCTATGTGCCCGCGTCCAAGGATGCATTGCTCTTCACCGACCAGGTCAACAAAGCCGGAGAAGTGACGTACAGCAAAGAACAGCAGGCCACGGACTTCTGGAATTACGTGCAGGGCAATTCCTATCTGCGTAAGCACGAAGGAAAATACGTGAAACGCTATGGGGACTTGCAGCCTTGGCTCAACCGCTTCGATTTCAAGGTCACGCAGGACTTTTACCTCAACTTGGGCAAACGCCGCTACGGCCTGCAGGCCAGTTTGGACATCCTCAATGTGGGCAATCTGCTGAATTCCTCCTGGGGCATTTACAAGCAGAACGGCTTGGCCAGCTATAACAATATCCGCCCGCTCACCTATAAGGGCTTGACGGCCGACAACCAGCCTATCTACCAGGTGAACGCCGCTTCTTCCGAACAGTTCAAAACCAATTCGGAATGGTCACCCACCGTGACGACCAACAGCACTTGGGGCATGCTCCTCGGTTTGAAGGTGCTCTTCTGAAACAAGCCTTGTCTTAAGAAATAAGTGCCGAGTTTTTCCAAAAACTCGGCACTTATGCTTTATAAAGGTTCCACTTTCTTAGAAAAATGTCCGATATATTTTGCCCTAAGCTAACTCCTAACTTATAACTCATAACTCCAACAAAGCCTTGTTTCGTCGCCGCGAAACGTTAAGTTAGCGCCGTAAGACGTTGTCTCGTGAGCGCAAGACGTTGTCTCGGCAAGCCATTGACTGAAAAACCAGCCGACCTGCCTGCCGGTAAAGCAGCACAACTCATAACTCTTCCTAACGGCTTTTTCAATTTGGAACAATAAGCCTTGTAAGCTGTTGAATGATAGCTTAAAACGGGTGATTAGGCCTTCGTCACCGGCCGGTGACGAAACCACTTAGTCATACCTAAGCTGTTGGAAATTAATACGTATGACTAATGATACAAGGATGAAAAAACTTTTGTAAGAGGGAAAAACCGTCGTTTGGTCGGAAAAATATCCAACGAATTTCGGTAATCCGTTGATGCTTCTCGACTGGAGACTTTCAAAAGATAGGAAATTTCTTATGGTTTGACCTTGCCTGCTTGGATTTTGGCTATCTTTGCGACCTAATAGGTAAAAGAAGCATAATGAAGACACCTGTTCAAATAGCAAAAATGAAGGCAGTGGTACTCTACATCATGCAGAGTTTCTGTGAGGGAGTGGACTATATCAAATTGTTCAAAATACTTTATTTCGCCCAGCAGGAACATCTTGTCAAATATGGTAAGGTAATTATTGAAGATTCCTTTAAGGCATTGAAACATGGTCCGGTGCCGACTTATACTTATAAGGCCTTGCAGATTGCGGAAGGAAAGTCTTTGGATGGAACCTTTGAAGATTTCCTTTCCGGCATTGAAATTCGGGACAAGAAAGTATATGCCGTCCAAAAACCTGATATGGATTATATTTCCGGTGCGGACAAACGCTGTCTTGATGCAGCAATAGCCAAATATAAAGACACCGACCCATACGATTTATCAGATATGTCGCATGATTCAGCTTGGGGAAAAGCGATGAAGCGCATTCAGGATGATCCGCAAAAAAACTTCATTACAATTATAGACATCGCCCGTGCCGGTAAAGCAAGCCCGACAATGGTGGATTATATTCGGGATAAGCAAATTGTAAAGAACGCTTTGTCTTAATCAAGCGGCTAATGGATGACAAAAACGCTTCGTTAGAAAAACTGAAAGCTAAAATAGACGAATCCGAAGCCCTTGATATGTCATCAGTTAAGATTGGTGACATTATTTATGTCCTTTTGGATGAAAAGGATGGACTTACATTGAAAGACGGATATAAAGATCGGTTAAAATATATCGTAATTATTGGCTTTACCCCGGAAGGGGCCGCTATTGGCGCATTACTCATAAATTCGAAAGTAGATCCGTCCAAACGGTCGGAAGAGCTGAAGAATTGCCAATATCCTCTTATGCGTCGAAACTACCCTGACATTCTTGATTATGATAGTTGGTTGGATTGCTCAGATATATTTGAACTTTCTAAGTTGAAGATTTCAGAGAAAAAAGGAAAGCTGAAAGGTCGTTTGATTCCAGAAGATTGTGAACGGGTAATTCAGTTTCTCAAAGAGACGGATGTATTGGATAGGGCTACAAAAAGACGTTATGGCCTTATTGTATAGTTTGGCGGCCATGCCGGCTGGTCTTGGTGCCTGCTTGGGAGGCAGCTCCCTGATTGTCGCCGCGAAAATTTATCGCTAAGTTTGTGCCGTAAATAAAGGAAACGCGTATGGAACTTACCTTAGATATGACGAAGCGCTATACTTACGCCGACTATCTGACTTGGATGGACGACAAGAGGCGCGAACTGGTCGACGGCTTTATCAAACTGATGTCGGCCCCCCGCAGGGTGCAGGAGACCGTGACAATGAATCTTGCCGTTGACCTTGGCCTTTTCCTGCGCCAGAAAGGCGGCGGTTGCCAAGTGTTCAGCGCCCCTTTCGATGTGCGGCTGCCTAAAAACGGGGAACGTAAGGACAAAGAGATATATACGGTTGTGCAGCCGGACATTTGTGTGGTCTGCGACCCTTCCAAGTTGGACGAAAGAGGCTGCCTCGGGGCGCCCGATATGGTCGTGGAAATCCTTTCTCCTTCGAGCGCACAATATGACTTGGATCAGAAGTTTCACCTTTACGAACGTTCTGGCGTCAAGGAATATTGGAGCATCTCGCCCAAGGAAAAGGGTGTAAACGTTTGACGCCATCATGCCCAGCATTCTTCAAGTAGAGGGGCTGTCGAAGCGATTCGGCTCCCTGCAATTGCTCCACGACGTCAGCTTCGGCCTTGCCCAGGGTGACAAGGTCGGCCTGATAGCTCCCAACGGCTCCGGCAAGACTACCCTGCTCAACATCCTTGCCGGCCGCGAGGACTATGAGGCGGGACAAATCGTTTTTCGTAAGGATTTACGGGTCGGTTATCTGGAACAGTCGCCCCAATATCCTGCAGGCACGAGCGTCCGCCAGGCCATGCAGCTCAATCCCGGTAACGAACTCGAAGCCGTTCGGCTGCTCACACGTTTGGAATTGACCGATTTGGACCGTCCGACGGAAGCATTGTCGGGCGGCCAGCTCAAGCGCCTCGCCTTGGCGAAAGCCTTGCTTGACGCGCCTGAACTGCTCATCCTCGACGAGCCGACCAACCATCTGGACCTGGCTACCACGGAATGGCTCGAGGCTTATCTCGCCCGCTCTACCCTTAGCCTCTTGATGGTGACGCACGACCGCTATTTCCTCGACCGCGTATGCAACCAAATCCTTGAAATCGACCGGCAGAAGATGTATGCCTATAAAGGCAATTACAGTTATTATTTGGAAAAACGACAGGAGCGGCTGGACGCGCAGGACGCCGAGACCGACCGCGCGCGCAACCTCATGCGCAAGGAACTGGATTGGATGCGTCGTCAGCCCCAGGCGCGCGGCACCAAGGCCAAAAGCCGCATCGACGCCTTTTACGAACTCGAACGGAAGGCGCGCCGACAGGCTCAGGCCGGGACGGTAGACCTTTCTAATGGTGCCGCTGCTTACATCGGCTCCAAAATATTCGAAGCCAAAGACATTTCGAAACGCTTCGGCGACCTTTGCATCTTGGAGCATTTCAATTATACCTTTGCCCGTTACGAGAAGATGGGCATTGTCGGCAATAACGGGGCGGGCAAGACGACTTTCCTGCGCCTGCTCCTCGGCGAAGAGCCGCTTGACGGCGGTAATTTCGACATCGGGCAAACCGTACGCTTCGGCTATTACAGCCAGCAGGGCCTCAGCTTCAACGAGAAGGCCAAGGTTATTGACATCGTGCAGGACATCGCCGAGTACGTGGAACTGGACGGTCACAAGGTGGGCGTCAGCCAATTTCTTAATTATTTCCTCTTTCCGCCGGAAAAGCAGCACAGCTACGTGGCCAAGCTCAGCGGGGGTGAACGGCGCAGGCTTTACCTTTGCACGGTGCTGATGCGCAACCCCAACTTCTTGGTGCTCGATGAGCCGACCAACGACCTGGACATCGTCACGCTGAACGTGCTGGAGGATTACCTCTCTTCTTTCAAAGGTTGCCTGATTGTCGTCTCGCACGACCGTTATTTTATGGATAAGGTGGTCGACCATCTGCTGGTTTTCCACGGCTGTGGACGTGTGCAGGATTTCCCCGGCAATTATACCCAGTATCGTTTGTGGAAGGAAGCGCGAGAGGAGGAGGAAAAGGCTGCGAAAGAAGCGGCCCCCCGCCGGGAAAAGGCGGCTCCCCAACGTCCGGCGCGGCAGTCTGACGAAAAGCGCAAACTGACGTTTAAGGAGCGCCGCGAATGGGATGCGCTTGAGGGCGAGATAGACGCGCTTGAAAAGGAAAAGACCGCTTTGGAAACTGAGCTTTCGAGCGGTACCTTGCCGCTTGACGAGCTGCGGCACAAGTCGGAGCGCATTGCCAAGGTGATGGAAGAAACGGAAGCCAAAACCACGCGTTGGCTGGAACTTTCGGAATGGGCATGAACAGGCGCGGTTTTATCTTTTCATGGGTCGTTTTGCTCGTCGTCCTGTTCATGGGCGCCTGCGGTTCGCGGCAGCAAGTGCAGCGGCGCAGGCAGGCAGGCGTTCCTTCCACGGAAGTCCTCTCGCGGCGTTTCGGTTTGCGCGTTACCGAACGCGACAATCTCCGGCTCTATGCCAAGGCTTCGCAATGGCTGGGTGTGCCTTACCGTTACGGCGGCCAGACCAAGCGGGGTGTTGATTGCTCCGCCTTGGTGAGCATCCTTTACCGGGAAGTGTACCGCAAAAATTTGTCCTTGACAGCGGCGACGCAGCTCAAGGACAACTGTCGCAAAATCGGGCGCGACAAGCTCCGTGAAGGCGATTTGGTGTTTTTTCATACGACAGGCCGTAAACGCAAGGCCACGCATGTGGGGATTTATTTGAAGAACGGGCATTTTATCCATGCCTCCACTTCGCGCGGCGTGATAGTCAGCAGCCTTTCCGAACCTTATTACCTGCGCACCTGGCTCTGTGCCGGGCGCGTCAAATAGAAGCGGAAACTTTCCAATCGCTGAGCGTACGGGTCTCCTTGTCGAAACCGACGCCGATGCGGAAAACCTTCTTCCCTGGTAATTCGTAAGGCTTGGCGTAGCCTTTGGCTTCGATTTGCGCGAGGGCTTCCTCGGCCGTACCGTCCATTTTGAACTCAAAGACGTAGGTGGCCGCTGTGGGGCCGGGCATCTCTACGATGGCGTCGGCACGGCCGCCGTCGGTCTGCACTTCGGTGCGGACGAATTGTCCCATCAGGGTGAATAGCATATAAAAGATGATTTCGAAGCGCTTCTCGTGATCGCCCTTCTTGTCGTAAGGGATGGAAGCGTAGAAGGCTTGCGTGCGTTGCAGGCAAGAGTCAATCTTGCCCCGTTGCAAATCAGTGATGAAAGCGGCTGCATAAAAGCCGGGCGCCGAGGGCTGCACCTGCAAGAAGGCCGGCAGGAGCGAACGGGTAAAACCCACGCGTACCTCCTCGTTCGGATAGCCGAGGAGGTAGAGCTTGGTCAGTTCGTTGTATTCTTTTATGGTAAGGTAGCCGCTCTGGTAAAGCACGGGGAGGGGGTCGGTCAAGCGTTCCGTCGGCTTGTCAAAATCCGTATCCGAAGCCATTACCTCATTTTCGAAAAGGCGTGGGTCGAAGTCCATCTTTTCAAGCATTTCCACGAGAAAGGTCGGTGTGCCGGTGGAATACCAATAATAGTTGTACTGACGGGAATCCAAAGCATTAATGATGCTGAAAGGATTGTAGATGTCCTCCCCTTTCTTGCAGAAATGATAGCCATCGTACATGCGCTTCAAATGCGCGCAGGCTTCCTCGTAAGTTTCTTTGTTGGCTTCGGCTATGGCTTGGATGTCGGGGCGGAGTTGGGTGAAGAGTTCCGTCTCGCTGATGCCGCAGAGGGCGGCGTAGCGGTCGTCCATGCTGATATTTTTCAAGTTGTTCAGCTCGCTGAAGATGCTCAGTTGGCTGAACTTGCTGATGCCGGTCAGGAAGAGGAAGCGCAGGTACTTGCCGCAATCCTTGAGCGGGCTGAAGAACCCGCGCATCATGTCGCGCACCGCTACCAGCAAGGCTTCGTCAGCCTGGCTTTTCAAGATGGGCGAGTCGTACTCGTCAATCAGCACGACTACATCTTGCCCTGTTTTTTCGTAAGCCCTTCGGAT
>JAISGW010000021.1 GCA_031262895.1 Tannerella sp.
GTGATAGACCCGACCCCGCCGGAAAGCAAACCCTTCCTGCGCTTCCCCCTGCCCGACGGCACCCAGGCCGGCACTCAGGTGAACTTGGGCTATCCCCTTGTCCCCGGCAGCACGAACCCCAAGGACAGCTTCAAGGTCAACTTCATCCCCAAGCAGACCTTCACTATGGGCGGGGCGGGGCAATATAACGGCAATAATCCAGCGCACCGCGTAACGCTCTCGCAGAACTATTATATGTCGCCTTATCAGGTGACTAATGCCCAATTCTCCACCTTTCTCAATGACAAAGGCGTGGGTTCCGACGGCATGCTTAATGGTACACCAATCGTCAGTACAGATGCTATTGCTTTTGGCATAACATATAATAATAGTAGAAAATGGATTCCGGTTAGCGGCTATGATATAAACCCTGTCGTTTCAGTCGGTTGGGAAGGAGCCAATGCCTATGCGGCCTGGTTGACGACGAAGCTGGGCACTAAGATTTCGGGTTACAAGGTGACCTTGCCCACCGATGCCCAGTGGGAATGTGCCTACCGGGCAGGGACGGCCGCTTCAGGCGAAGGCCCGCTCTATCCTTGGGGCAATACATGGGATGACAAATATGGTTGGATAAGTACAAATTCAGGTGGGAAGACCCATGAAGTAGGTACGGCGACTTCCAGTGGCTGGGGGCTATACGACATGGCCGGTAGTGTGTGGGAATGGTGCATGGATAAGTATGAATTTTTAAATTCTTCAGCCATTACTGACCCGATTGGTATTGTGTCAGACTCCTGCCGAGTCAATCGTGGTGGTTCCTTTTTTTTCAATTCTTCTTATAGTGCTGCGGCATATCGTAATCAGGGCGGCCCGTTAACGTTGAACGTTGACGTCGGCTTCCGTGTCTGCGTTGTTCCGCTTTAATGCAGGTTTTTCCGGGCGCTTGGAAATGGCATCAAGGACGCTTGAGGTGATTTCCGGGCGCTTGGAAATGACATTAAGAAGTCTTGTTGTGGCTTCCGAGCGCTTGGAAATGGCATCAAGGACTCTTGAGGTGACTTCCGAGCGCTTGGAAATGACATTAAGAAGTCTTGTTGTAGCTTCCGGGCGTTTGGAAGTGAGATTGAGAATGCTTGAGGCGGTTTCCCGAAGCGGACAATGGTTCTTGCATAATATGTATCTTTGCGCCTCTCCTCTCAACAAACAATCAAGAAGGAAATTATCGTAATATGAGTTCAAACTCTAATCCAGATGGAAATGTCGGGAAATAAGCCAATAAAAAGGACGGTCGCGGCTTTGGGATACGTCCTGTCAATACATGTTTTGGCGCTGCTTTTTATGGGCCTGTGCCGGGTCGTGCTCCTGCTGGCCAACCTCCCTGAACTGGGGCTGGTCGAGCACAAGTTTGCCTGGACGGCCCATGCCTTTCTTATCGGGCTGTGGTTCGACAACGTGGTAGCCTGCTACCTGAGCCTGCCCGCCTTGTTGGCCGCCACCCTCTGCCCGCTGTGGAAGAAGGCGCAGGGGGCTTTCTTCCGCGTCTTGCCCGCATATTACCTGCTGTGTTACGCCCTTGTCCTGTTCATCGGCATAGCCAATGTCCCCTATTTCTCCTACTTTTTCAAGCCCATCAACGCCTCCATCTTCGGTTGGAACGCCGAGCTGGGCACCAATTCGGCCATGGTGCTGGGCGAACCCGTGTATCTCGGCTACCTCGCCTTGTTCTTCGTCTTCCTCGCCGCCTTCGGCTGGCTATCCCGCCGGATAGGACGCCTGTGGAAGCAGAAAGGGACGCTCCGCCCGGAAAGGAAGGCCGGCCTCTTGCTGCACCTGCCCGCCTGCCTGCTGCTCTTGCTGCTCTGCCTGCTGGGCATACGCGGCCGGTTAGGCTATAATCCCATCCGCACGAGCCAGGCTTACTTTTGCGACAATGCCTTCATCAACCAGTTGGGCTTGAACCCGGCTTTCTTCCTGATACGCGACCTGTACGACATGTCGAAATCGTATTATACGCCTGACAAATTGATAGGACTCGACAAAGCCCTCCCCTTAGTCCGCAAGGAACTGGGCGTGGCCGCCGACGCTCCCTCGCCCGTCGTCCGGGAAGTGCCCGCCGGGAAGGTGGAAAAGAAGAACATCGTCATCGTGCTGATGGAATCCATGTCGGCCGACTTCCTCTCCATGAAGGCCGCCGATGGCAGTCCCCTGACGCCTTGCTTGGACAGCTTGGTGCGGAAGTCCTACTATTTCCCGAATTTCTTCTCGGCCGGCAACCACACGAACCACGGCATCCTGGCCACGCTGTACGGCCTGCCCTCGCTCTTCAATAAGAACATGATGCAAAGGGCGAACGTTCCCCTCTGCGAAGGCCTGCCCGACCTGCTCGAATCGGCCGGCTACCAGACGATGTTCTTCGTGCCCCACGCGGGCCAGTACGACAACATTGAGGCCTTCGTCAAGGAAAACGGCATACGCAGGCTCTATGACGAGTCCGACTACCCGACATCGGAACGGGTCAACGCCTGGGGCGTGCCCGACGCCTACCTGTTCAAGTTCGCGGAGGGCGAATTGGCCAAAGCCAACCGCAGGGGACAGCCCTTCTTCGCGACCATCCTGACGGTGAGCAACCACCCGCCCTACATCATCCCCGAAGCCTACCGCAAGGTCTCGCCTGCACCCTGGAAACAAATCGTGGCCTATGCCGACGCCGCCGTCGGGAGCTTCGTCAGGGCCGCCTCCCGGGAGGCCTGGGGAAAGAACACGCTCTTCGTCTTCCTCGGCGACCACGGGACAATCACCGGGCCGCAGACCTTGGACATGCCCTTGTCGTACAACCATATCCCCCTCATCATCTATTCCCCCTCTTTCACCGACGCGCCCAAGGTCTTCCCGCAGTACGGCGGGCAGGTTGACGTCTTTCCCACGCTGGCCGGCCTCCTGGGGTTGCCGTACGAGAACAACACCCTCGGCGTGGACCTCCTGCACCGGCGGCGGCCCTATATGTTCTTTTCTTCCGACGAGGCCTTCGCCTGTATCGACTCCACCTACTTTTATTGCTATAACATGAAGACGCGCCGGGAGCATCTTTACCTATACCGGGAAAGCGGGCAGCCGGACAGCCTGGCCGCCTTCCGCCCCAAAGCCGACAGCATGCGCGCCTACGCCGCCGCCATGCTGCGCACCTCCGAATATCTCTTCAAAAAAGAGCTGACGCGCCTACAAGCAAACCACGACAAGCTCCGCTGAATTGCAGCCTCATAGTATGCTGTAATTTGTGGGAAATCATCTACCTTTGCCGCCAGATGCACATAAAATTCAAAAATCAACAATGAATATATCTTACAACTGGCTGAAGAAGTATTTGGATTTTGACCTGAATCCGCAAGAAACGGCAGCCGCACTGACTTCCCTGGGATTGGAGACCGGAAGCGTGGAAGAAATACAAACTATCAAGGGCGGCTTGGAAGGCCTGGTCGTAGGAAAGGTGCTGACCTGCACGGCTCATCCCAATTCCGACCATCTGCATATCACCACCGTTGACGCAGGCCTCGGCGGCGAACCCCTGCAAATCGTCTGCGGCGCAGCCAACGTGGCTGCCGGCCAAAAAGTCATCGTAGCCCTGAACGGTACCAAGCTCTATAAAGACCAGGAATGCTTTACCATTAAGAAATCAAAAATACGCGGCACGGAATCCAACGGGATGCTCTGTGCCTAAGACGAAATAGGCGTCGGGCAAGACCACTCGGGCATCATCGTGCTGCCCGAAGACACGCCCGTAGGGATGCCGGCCAAGGATTATTACCGAGTGGAAAGCGATTACGTGCTGGAAGTGGACATCACCCCCAATCGGGTCGACGCCACCTCGCACTTCGGTGTCGCCCGCGACCTGTCGGCCTGGCTTCGCCGCAACGGCCGCCCATACACCCTGCACCGCCCCGCCCCGGAGGCTTTCCGCATCGACAAGCCGGAGGCTCCCTGCGTGCAGGTGAAAGTCGAAAACGAAGAAGCCTGCCTGCGTTATACGGGCCTCACCATCCGCGGCGTCACCGTCAAGGAAAGTCCGGCCTGGCTGCAGACCTGCTTGAAGAACATCGGCCTCAGACCCATAGACAACGTAGTTGACGTCACCAACTACATCCTTCACGGCATAGGCCAGCCCCTGCATTCCTTTGACGCCGACAAGGTGAAAGATGGGCAAGTCATCGTCAAGACCCTGCCCGCGGGCACCAAGTTCGTCACCCTCGACGGGGTGGAACGTACGCTCACCGAACGCGACCTGATGATTTGCAACCCCGAAGAGGGCATGTGCATCGCCGGCGTCTTCGGCGGCTTGGAATCGGGTGTGACGGCCGAGACCAAGAATGTCTTCCTCGAAGCGGCCACCTTCCATCCCACCTGGATACGGAAGACAGCCCGCCGCTTCGGGCTGAATACCGACGCCTCCTTCCGCTACGAACGCGGGCTTGACCCCAACCAGGCGCTCTGGGCGTT
>JAISGW010000060.1 GCA_031262895.1 Tannerella sp.
ATGCAGATAGATTACTATATTCGCATGATAGGCTCAAGGGAAAAGATGGAAGAATACTTCAACCAGAAGTATTCGCAAATCCGTGACACGCGCCTCCAAACCATGCGCGACCAGCAAATCGTTCAGCAGATGCAACAGAAAATCGTCGGCGACGTCAAGCTCACCCCCTCCGACGTGCGCAGGTATTTCAACCAGTTGCCCAAAGACAGCCTGCCAAACATTCCCTTGAGCGTGGAAGCGGAAATCATCACCATGGAACCCAAAATACCCATAGAGGAAATTGACGCCATCAAGGCGCGCCTGCGCGAATTCACCGCCGAGGTGGACAGCGGGAAAATATCCTTTGCCGCCCTGGCCACCCTCTATTCGGACGACAAGGAGTCGGCCAAGCGGGGCGGTGAACTGGGCTTCATGGGGAAAGCCGACCTGCTCCCCGCCTTCGCCAACGTGGCCTTCAACCTGACCGACCCCAAAAAGGTTTCCAATATCGTGGAAACGGAATACGGCTACCATATCATCCAATTGATTGAAAAGCGGGGCGACCGCATCAATGTCCGCCATATCCTGCTCCGCCCCAGGGTTTCCGACAAGGAGCTGGCTGCCGCCACCAACCGCATGGACAGCCTTTACGACGACATCATGGCCAAGAAGTTCAGCTTTGAAGACGCGGCCACCTACGTCTCCGCCGACAAGGAAACCCGCAACAACAAGGGGCTGATGGTCAACAAGGACATGAACAGCACCAACTACTCGACGCCTCGCTTCGAGATGCAGGAACTGCCGCCCGAAGTGGCAAAAGCCATCGACACCATGAAGGTGGGTAGCATCTCCAAGCCCTTTACGATGATCAACGACAAGTCGAAGGAAGTCGTCGCCATTGTCAAGCTCATGGCCCGCACGCCTGCCCATAAAGCCAATCTCGCCGACGACTACCTGATGCTGAAGAACAGGGCCGAAGCCAAACAGAAGCAGGAAATCCTCGACAAATGGATTGCCGACAAGCAAAAGACGACCTACATACGCATCGCCCCGGGATGGGGACAATGCAAGTTCAAATATCCGGGATGGATTAAAAAATGAAACTCCTCCGCCTACTCCTGTGGGTCTCCCTCGTAGGCTGTCCTTTTGCACAAGCGGAAGGGCAGCAACAGGATTCCGTACCCAAGAAGCAGACGACCCACGTCTTTCTGGAACATGCCGACAGCCTGAACTTCGACAAACGTTTCAATCCGGACGTGCAAGTGCTCAAGGGGCACGTGGCCTTCCGCCACGACAGCACCTTCATGTATTGCGACAGCGCCTACTTCTTCCAAAATTCCAATTCCCTTGAGGCTTTCGACCATGTGCGGATGGAACAGGGCGATACGCTCTTCATCTTCAGCCATTGGCTGCATTACGACGGCAACACCCGTCTGGCCCGTCTGCGCGACAGCGTCAGGATGGAAAACCGCCAGGTGCGCCTTTACACCGACAGCCTGAACTACGACCGCAACGCCAACATCGGCTACTATTTCAACGGCGGTCGTATCGTCGACGAGGAAAACACGCTGCTCTCCGTCTATGGGCAGTATTCGCCCGAAACCAAACAGGCCGTCTTCAACGACAGCGTCAAACTCATCAACCCCAAGTTCACCCTCAGCTCCGACACCTTGCACTATGACACCGAGACCAAGATAGCCACCATCCTGGGGCCGTCGACCATCGTCTCCGACAGCGGCACGGTACATACCTCGCGCGGCTGGTACGACACGGCCAAGGACGTTTCCTTGCTGCTTGACCGCTCGGAAGTCGTCTCCGGCAACCGCTTCCTTACCGGCGACTCCATCAGTTACGACAAGGCGCACGACTTTTCCGAAGTCTTCGGCAACATGGTGCTCCGCGACACCGCCCAGAAAATCATCCTCAAAGGGCAATACGGCTATTACGACGGGAAAAAGGAATTCGCCTTCGCCACCGACAGCGCCCTGCTCGTCGAATACGCACAGGGCGACAGCCTCTTCCTGCACGCCGATACCCTGCAAATGTCTACCTTCGACTCCACCTACCGGCGGGTAAAGGCCTACTATGGCGTGCGCTTCTTCCGGACCGACGTGCAGGGCGTTTGCGATTCGATGCTGTTCAACACCCGCGACTCCGTCCTCGGCCTTTACAAAGACCCGGTCGTTTGGAACCAGTCCTACCAGCTTTACGGCGACACCATCCTGGTCTTCATGAACGATACGGCCGCCGACCATGCCCGCATCTATCCTACCGCCTTCGCTGCCCAACAACTGGACACCGCCTATTACGACCAGCTCAAGGGCAATGAGATGATGGCCTATTTCCAAGGACAATCCCTGCGTAAGGTCGACGTCAACGGCAATGCCGAATCCATCTTCTACCCCATAGACAAGGGAGGCATGATTGGCCTGAACCATACCAAAAGCCCTTACCTGAGCATCTGGCTCAAGGACGACAAGCTGGAACGCATCAAGCTTTGGCCCAGTTCGGAAGGCTCGCTTACGCCCATTCCCGACTTGAAGCCGGCCGACAAAACGCTGGACGGCTTCTTCTGGCTCGACTACTTACGCCCCAAAAACCGCTACGACATTTACCACTGGATAAAGAGAAAAGCCGGTAACATACCTAAGAAGAGTGATAAATTCGTATTTTAGCGGTCGTTTATAAATTATCACTAACAGCAAAGCAAGTCATGGGCGTATTTTCTTTTTATAACGTGCGCAAACCAAGGCAGTTCCATCACGAGCCTATCTACTTCGACCCCCATAAGGAAGAGATGGACGCGCGCAAGCAGCGTATTCGTCGGGAAATGGGTCTGGAAGAACAAGCGGCCGATGCCGAAGAGTACAAGTCCCGTATCCGCGGCACTTTCATTGACAGCACTAACCATCTGAAAAAAAGTCAGATGAAAGGCGAAGACGCCAAATCGCGCAAGTACAAGAACGGGAAACTGATTATATACGCCGTCCTGCTGGTATTACTCCTGTGGTTTCTTTTTAAATAATGGCAGACATCATTCATTTACTACCCGACAGCATAGCCAATCAAATCGCTGCCGGGGAGGTCATCCAACGCCCGGCCTCCGTTGTCAAAGAATTAGTAGAGAACGCGCTTGACGCAGGCGCGACGGAGATACGCCTCTTCGTCAAAGAAGCCGGCCGCAACCTGATACAGGTCATCGACAACGGCAGCGGCATGTCGGAAACCGATGCCCGCATGGCTTTCGAACGCCACGCCACCTCCAAAATATCCAAGGCCGACGACCTTTTCTCCCTCCATACCATGGGCTTCCGCGGGGAGGCCCTCCCCTCCATCGCGGCCGTCTCGCAGGTGGAATTGCGCACCCGCCGCAGGGGAGCCGAGCTGGGTACCCGCCTGCTCATCTCCGCCTCGGCCGTGGAAGAAACGGAAGCCGTCGCCTGCGACGAGGGCAGCAATTTCTCCGTAAAGAACCTTTTCTTCAACGTGCCTGCCCGGCGGAAGTTCCTCAAGTCGAACGAGACGGAATTCCGCAATATCCTGACTGAATTTGAACGTGTCGTGCTGGTCAACCCCAAAGTGGCCTTTTCCCTGTACCGCGACGGCACGGAAGTGTTCAACCTCCCGCCCGCCGGCCTGCGTCAACGCATCCTCAACGTCTGCGGCAAGAACATCAACCAAAAGTTGCTGCCCCTCGATGTGGACACCGCATTAGTCACCGTCAGCGGCTTCGTGGGAAGGCCCGACGCCACCCGCAAACGCAACTGCCTCCAGTATTTCTTCGTCAACGGCCGGTTCATGAAGCATCCCTACTTCCACCGGGCCGTCATGGCCGCCTACGAACCGCTGGTGCCCGCAGGCGAGATGCCCGACTATTTCATCTACTTTTCCATCGACCCCGCCGCCATCGACGTCAACATACATCCTACGAAGACGGAAATCAAATTTGAAAACGAGCCGGCCATCTGGCAAATTCTCTCGGCCGTAGTGCGGGAAACGCTGGCCAAGTCGAGTACTGTTCCTTCCATCGACTTTGATACGGAGGGCAGCATCGACATTCCCGTCTATACTCCACGCAAAGGAATGCCCGCCCCACCCACGGTACAGGTCGACAAAAGCTACAATCCCTTCCGTTCTTCCGCGCCCTCGGCCAAACCTACCCCCAAAGAATTCGACTGGGCCAAGCTTTATCGGAACTTCGAAGCCGACCGTTCCACAAATACCCCCGTGCCGCCCGGGGAAAAACAAGAGGGCAAAGAAGGACGCCCTTCCGCGGAAGAGCAAAGCCCCTTCCCTTTGGGGGAAGAGGTCGGAGGAGAAGCGGTACAGTTTAAGAACCGCTACCTGCTCGCCGCCCTCAAATCGGGTCTGGGCATCATCGACCAGCGGCGCGCTCATATACGCGTCCTCTTCGACCGCTACTTCGCCTCCATACAAAATCACAAAGGCGTCTCCCAACGCCTGCTCTTCCCCGACGCGGTCGACTTTCCCCCGGCCGAAGCCCGCTTCATTGAAAGCCGGCGCGATGAACTCCATTACGCCGGCTTCTCGCTCAGCCCGCTGGGCAACAACACCTTTGCAGTGAACGGCGTGCCGGAGGGCTTGGAGAAAGCCAATATCACCGAGCTGTTGCACGACGTTGTAGGCAGCGCGCTTGAGGCCGGTGCCTCCGTGCAGGAGAACGTTGCCCGCGCCATTGCCCTTTCTATGGCCAAGGCCGCTGCCATCCCTTATGGCAAGAAACTCTCCGCCGACGAGATAAACGCCCTCCTTTCCGCGCTTTTCGCCTCCTCGTCCCCTTCGTACACACCCGACGGCAAACTTATCCTTTACCTCCTATCCGACGAAGAACTGGAACGCCGCTTCCGATAGCTCATATATTTCGAGCAAAATATTCGGCTAAAAGTTCACGTAAACGGTCTGGATTTTGCCTGCCGTCCCAGACAATGATCACGTAAAGCTGGTATTCCTTCACATAATAATAGATACGATCTTGCTTATAGTAAGCACAGCGCAAGTCCACATTTTCATTGATGCCCCCCATTCTGCGGCCTACGTTCGGCGAAGAACTTAGCTGCTCAACAAAAGCTAAAATGCGATTTCCCACTTTGTCGGCAATCTCTTTTCCGAAAAAGCCTTCCACATAATCAAGTATGTCAGATAAAGAATCAATGGCCAATTCCGACCATATTACTTCCATCCCAGCTTCTTTTTGATTAAACCGTACACTTCCTTATGTGGTATCATTTCACCGCGCGCAGCTGCCTGCTCGGCACACAAAACAGCCCCGACAAGAATATCGCGAGGTAATTCTTCAGGCTCACTTACCGGAGCAAACTTCGGCTGAAGGATGTGTGCATCATCAGAAGCCGACGAAATATTCCGTTGTTTTACGGTCGTTTCCATGCGTTTCATTATTTCATTTTCCGCAAAGAAAGGCATTTCCAACGGAATAGACAAAGATACCAATCGTCGAGCATGTGGTTCCGAATGCGTTACTTACTTCTCCCGCAATCTATCTTCGAAAGCGGCGAGGGCAGCCTTCGCCCCTTCGCCCATGGCGATGACGATTTGCTTGAAAGGCACCGAGCTGACGTCGCCGGCCGCATAAATACCCGGCTGACTGCTGCGGCAATAGGCGTCCGTCTCTATCTCGCCGCGGCGGTTGATGGCAAGTAAGTCCTTAAAGGGAGCGCTGTTCGGTAAAAGGCCGATTTGCACGAAGACGCCGTCGAGCGGCAACACACGTTCCTCTCCGCTGTGGCGGTCCTTCACGCGCAGGCCGGTGACTTTCTCCGCCGGACCGAGCACCTCCGTAGTCTGCGAGGCGGCAAATATCTCCACGTTCGGCAGGGCGCGGGCTTTCTCCAACAGCAGGCCGTCAGCCTTCAGCTCGTCGGCAAACTCCAGCACCGTCACCTTCGAGCAGAGGGCGGCCAAGTCGATGGCCGCTTCTATGCCTGAATTGCCGCCGCCCACCACGGCCACATGCTTCCCCTTATAGAAAGGCCCGTCGCAATGCGGGCAGAAAGCCACGCCCCGGCCGATATGCTCCTCCTCGCCCGGCACGCCGAGGCGACGCCAGCTCGCACCGGTGGCGATGATAACGGAGGGCGCACGGAAACGCTCCCCGCCGGTCAAGTGGAGGACTTTCCCTTCTCCGGTGACTTCCAAGCGCGCTATTGTCCGGTGCTCGTACAAATCCACGGCATAAGCCTCCAGATGCTTGCGGAGGTTCTGCGCCAGCTCGGCCCCCGTGGTATGGGGCACCGATACAAGGTTCTCTATGCCCAGCGTGTCCTGCACCTGGCCGCCGATGCGCCCGGCCACGAGAGCCACCTTCCAAGCTTTGCGAGCGGCATAAATGGCCGCGGCCGTACCGGCGGGACCTCCGCCGAGCACGAGCAAGTCATAAGCTTTCGGTGCCTGCGTTGCGGCGGGGGCGGTTTCCGAACCGTACTTCGCCTCCAGTTTCTCCAGCAAGGCCCCAAAATCGGAACGCCCCACATGCAGCAGCTCCCCGTCGGCAAAAACGGAGGGGACGGCCTGTACATGGAAACGCTCCGCCTCTTCCTGGAAGAGAGCACCGTCAACCATCTCGTGGCGGATATTCGGGTTGAGCAAAGCCATCAGATTCAGGGCCTGCACCACGTCGGGGCAGTTCGTGCAAGTCAGGGAGACGTAAGTCCGCAGGCTTATCTTCCCACGCAAGGCCCCCACCCTCCGCCGGATACCTTCATCGGGGATGTTCTTTCCCTTGCCGTCGGCGTTGAGCACGGCCAGCAGCAGGGAGCTGAACTCGTGCCCGTTCGGGATGCCCCTGAAACGGATGCCCGTGGCTTGCCCGTCCTTCAGCAGGTCGAAGCCCAAATCGCCGGCCTCCTCGCGGAAGCGGCAGGCGAGGTGCGGGGAAGTGGCGGCCACTTCGTCAAGCATCTCCCGCAACTCGCCGGCATGTTTGTCGGCGGGCGGGAGATTGGCATCGAAAAGGAATTCGCCGTCCAAGGCGGCGAATATCCCTCGCAGTTGTTCTTTCAATGAAAGGTCAAGCATGGCTCAAAGTTTTCCTACCAGGTCTATACTCGGTTTGATGGTATGGTCGCCCTCGTGCCATTTGGCGGGGCAAACCTCATCGGGATGGGCGGCCACGAACTGGGCGGCCTCCACCTTGCGGAGCAGCTCGGCGGCATTGCGGCCGAGGTTGTAGTCATGGATTTCGACGACCTTCAACTGACCGGCAGGGTTGAACACGAAAGTGCCCCGGTTGGCACGGCCTTCCTCCTCAATAAGGACGCCGAGGGCGCGGCTGAGGGTGAAAGTCGTATCGGCCAGCATGGGATACTTGATTTTCTTGATGGAGTCGGAGGCATCGTGCCAAGCCTTGTGCACATACTGGGAGTCCGTGCTGACGGAGTAGACCTCCACGCCCATAGCCCGGAACTTCTCGTAGTAATCGGCCATGTCGCTCAGCTCGGTAGGGCATACGAAGGTGAAGTCGGCCGGATAAAAGAAGAACACGGCCCACTTGCCCAGCACGTCCTTGTCAGTCACTGTTTTGAACTCCCCGTTTTGGAATGCCTCTACTTTGAATTCGGGCATCCGCGAATTGATGATCGTTTGCATAAGTCTTTTCTTTAAATAATTTATTCGTTATCTTTGTTTGTTTTCGAACGCAAAAGTAGGCCGCCCCCTACCCTCCTCCAACTCATAAAGCCTATACCCGTATAAAAGAAATCTATATTGCTGACCTTTTGCTTTCCTTTCCGCCCAAACTATACCAGAAAGACAAGCCCTTTTTCAAAAGTAGCTGACAAGGCCTGACAAACGAGAAGAATTGCCAATGACAAAATGGCAAAGTCCTGGCTTACAAGCGGAACAAAGTAACGTTTTTTGACGACGAACTCGCGAAAAACATTTTGCTAGCTCGTGAGTTCGTTGCCGCAAGACGTTACATTGTTTTTGTGAACTCGTGAGTCCGTCGCGACGAAATGACGAGAAGATTTCAGCGAAGCAAAACTTCGTCCCGGAGGAGCAAGTCCTCCCTTTGACAATTCGAAGGGAATACTTTCCTTTGTAGGAACGTAAAAAGCGACAGCCAAATTGGCGCAAGGCCATCATTGGGCTTTCGGAAGAAATGCGCGCGGCGTTCTTTGACATATTGGAAACATATCGTATTTTTGCGGCGAAATAAAAAGGAGGTCGTGTGGAGCATGAAGCGCAAAACACGGCAAGTTATTTTTATAGGCTGATAAAAGTACGGCTTTTTGAAGCATTTTTCAGGTCTTTGATTTGCAAACGCCGCATAGATAGGGTTTTACGGCACCAACTCTCCGAGAGCATATTCCATTACAATAAGGATTAAGACATACTATATAGGGAGGTATAGGTAACTTTGCTATACCCTCCGAGAGCATATTCCATTACAATAAGGATTAAGACAAATCATAAGCCCTATTTTACATACTTTGAGTAAAACCTCCGAGAGCATATTCCATTACAATAAGGATTAAGACTATCAGCGATTGGTCTATTTATTCCGAATATAACTCTATCGTACTCCGAGAGCATATTCCATTACAATAAGGATTAAGACGGAGAACTCGTCGACCGTTAACAAGTTCTCATTATACTCCGAGAGCATATTCCATTACAATAAGGATTAAGACACTAGCCAGCTGGGCAAATAATGTTTTCATTTTGTGTTTCTCCGAGAGCATATTCCATTACAATAAGGATTAAGACAGCATTTCGCCCGCGTGCTCCGCTATGAGTAGGCACTCCGAGAGCATATTCCATTACAATAAGGATTAAGACAGGTTGATGAGGGTTCCTAACTTGTCTTCTTTTTCAACTCCGAGAGCATATTCCATTACAATAAGGATTAAGACAGCGAGCTGGCGTACTTTACGCGCATGCGGGTGAAAATGCTCCGAGAGCATATTCCATTACAATAAGGATTAAGACCGTTGCATCCGTTTTCATCAATGTATTTAACCGAAAACGGCTCCGAGAGCATATTCCTTTACAATAAGGATTAAGACCAAAACCTCGTCATACTCATCGCTAATCCTTTGATATCTCCGAGAGCATATTCCATTACAATAAGGATTAAGACCCCGCTAACGGCGCGGGTCTAATCATTAAAAATTTACATACTCCGAGAGCATATTCCATTACAATAAGGATTAAGACAAAGTAACAATTGGCATAGTATGTATAAGGAGGTATTACTCCGAGAGCATATTCCATTACAATAAGGATTAAGACTCTTAATGATTTGAAGAAGCAACTTAATGACGCTAATCACTCCGAGAGCATATTCCCTTAC
>JAISGW010000207.1 GCA_031262895.1 Tannerella sp.
CACCAGCGGCTTCTCCCCGTACATTCGGTAGCCGAGGGTGTACGGCTTGGTATAGTCGGCGTACAGGCCCAGCTCCCAAGCCGTCTGCGAAAGGAGTTCGTTGGACAGGAAATGGGCCACCTCGTCTTCAATGACGACCGTTCCCGAGCCTACGGCACCCAAGCCGAAGGATTTCATCAGGCCGGTGGCCTCGCCCAGCATCGCGCTGGCCGAAGTGGCGGTGAGAGGGTTGTTGGCGTCTTCTATCTGCACCCGGGCCGTCGTCTCGTAGGTGCGGGGGAACAGAAGCAGGTACAAAACGGCCAGCACGAGGCCTACTGCTGCCGTCCCCAAAATCAGTTTCCAATGCAAAAGGTAATTTATGATGACGGGCTTCAGTCCCAATTCTTCTTTTTCAGTTCGCTTGTTCATATTGTAGTACTTTATGCCAATTACTTCCGATATCAGCTCTTTGCGATGGCCAGGATGATGGCCGTGACGGTAGAAAGGCCGGAGATGATGGCGGTGATAATGGAGAGGGTGAAGGATTCGCCCGAACTGTAGCGGGCGTTCTTCTGCTTGGCCTTGTTGGGGGAGACATAGACCACGTCGTTCTGCCGGAGATAATAATAGGGAGAGGCGAAGAGCTTGGGGTCGGTCAGGTTGATGTAACCGTGCTCCTTCTTGCCGTTTTCTTCGCGGATGACGAGGATGTCCGTGCGGTTGGCGTTGATGGTTAAATCGCCCGCCTGCCCGATGGCTTCCAGCACGGTGAGCCTTTCGTTGCGCACCGTCTGCACGCCGGGGCGCGAGACTTCGCCCAGCACCGTCACCTTGTAGTTCACGATTTGCACGTTCACCAAGGCATCCTTCACGTAATGGGCTATCTTCTGCCGCAGGTCTTCTTCCAAACCCTGCTGCGAAAGCCCCGCCACGTGGATGCGCCCGATGACGGGGAAGACGATGTAGCCCTCGTTATCGACGGGATAGGTATGCAATTGCGGGGCCGTGGCCGCTGTACCGGCATCGCCTTGCACGGCCGTGTACGACCAGGCAGGCGGATTGAAGGGGGTAACCACGGTGGGGTCCCAGGCCGTGACGGTAATCGCCAGCAAGTCGTCCGGGCATATACGCGAGGTATAGGTTTGATTCATTTTGGCAAGTTGCGCGTCGGAGAGTTTGTCCATCCCCTGAAAATACAGGACATTTTTAGGCGTCCCGCAGGATGCCAGCAGGAGCAGCGCCAGCCCTGCCATAAACATTTTCAATTTTATCATCCTCTCTTGTTTTTCTGCGTTGCAAATATACGATATGCCTTAACAACGGCCTTCATTTTCATTTATTGCTTTCAAAAACAAAGCCCGCGCTTTCGAAAGTGCGGGCTTTGTTTTTGAAGGAATCGGGAAACTTAATACAGCGCCTTCTTTTCGCTGCTCATGACGACTTCGATGGCATTGCCTTGTCCGAGTAACTTCTTGGCATAGTCCTGCACCTTCTTGGGGGTCATCTTGTCAAGCGTTTCAAGGTAATGGGTGTTCAAGTCGAAGCCTTCGCTGTAATAGGTGTCCAGCACGTTGAGCCAGTAACTGTTCCGCTGGAGCTGTTCGGCATGGCTCTTCTTGAGGTTGTCTATCGTCTTGTTGAAATCCGTCTGGCTCGGGCCTTTGACGGGGAACTCCCGGATTTCGGCCTTGACGATGCTGTCCATCTTGGCCAGCTTGGTAGGCGCGGTGTCGTACATGATTTGCAGCAGGGCCGAACCCTTGGGGAAGTGCCAGATGTTTGCACCCACCTGGACGCCATAGGCGCCGCTCTGGTCTTCGCGCACTTTCTGCGTATAGACGAGCGAGAGAACGCGCGACATGATGGTGCTGGCCAGGAGGTCATCCAGATCATACTTCACCGTGCCGGTGTAAATGTGGATGACGGTAGACTTGGGCGTTTCCATGTTGCGGGTGAAATCGTTCGTGTAATCGCCCTTACGAGGGTAGACCACGTTCTTCAGGTTGCCGGCTTCCTTGCGATGCAGGGCGGGCAGGGAGGCGAGGTATTGCTCGATGAGCGGGCGGATGCTGTCCTGATTGATATTGCCCACAAAGGTGAAGACGAAGTCGGAGGCATCGGCGAAACGCTGCTTGTATATCTCCATGATGCGGGGATAGCTGACCTGGTTCAGTTCGGCTTCTGTGATACGGTTTTCACGCGGGTTGTTGCCGTTCATTGCCCTCGCCAAGGTATCGGTGAAGGCCGTCATCGGATTCAGGCTGAGGTTCCTCAACTCCGCTTTCAGGCGGCTCATATAAGAGGCGTAGGCGTCGTTGTCCACGCGGGGCGCCGTGAAGGTAAGGTAGATGAGTTCGAACATGGTCTTCAGGTCGGAAGGCGTAGAGGAGCCGTTGAGGCCTTCGTTGTCCCTGCCCAAGGAAGTGCTGACGGAAACCTGCTTACCGGCCAGGGCCTTGGTCAGGTCGGTAGCGGAGAACTGGCCCAAACCGCCCAGCGAAGTCACGTCGTCGAAGACCTTCAGGTTGGCTTCGTCCTTGTTGCCGTAGAGCGTGGAGCCGCCAGGGCTGGTGGCCGTCATCAGGATTTCATCCTTCTTGAAGTCGGTATGCTTGAGCACAACCTTGGCCCCGTTGCTGAGCGTCAAGACCGTGGCGCCGAACAGCGGGTCCTTTTCCGTCTTGACGATGCTCCCCTTTGCGGGCAGATTCGGGATAAGCGGGCCGTTGAAGGTCTGGTCCTTGTAGGCTTCGACCGGCGCCTGCATGGCCGCATTGTACACGCGCAGCAATTCGGCCTTGTCGGGCGCCTGCACGCCGGGCTTGTCGGGATAGTTGAACATCATGACGACGTCCGAGTCCAAGTTGACTAATTTGTCGAAGTACTGATTGACCGTCTTGAGCGTCAACTTGGGAGCGATTTGGTTAATCAGCGTGTATTCCGTCTCTATGCCGGGAATATAGCCGCCGTCGGTGAAGTGGCTGACATACTCATTGACATAGTAGCTGTTGTTTTGATGGTTGCGTTCCTTGTAGGCCGACTCGTAAGCCTTGAGCACGTTGGCGCGTGCCCGCTCGTATTCGGAGGCGGTAAAGCCGTACTTCTTTGCCCGGTGCATCTCGGTGGTGATGGCCTTCAGGGCCTCGTCGACCTTACCGTTCGCGGCAACAGCGTAGGTATCCCAGGCGCCCTTGGTCTTGGCAATCAAATAGTCGCCTGCATGGGTGCCGGCCTGGATGAAGGGCGGATTGGCCTTTTGCAGCATGTCCTGGAAACGTTCGTTGAGCATCTCGGAAGTCACCTGCGACAGATAGTCGGTCATGAGGCCGATGATGGTGCCCCGCAATTGGCGCGGCAGCTTGTCGTACTTGTACATGAGGTCGATTTCGTTGTAGGGAAATTCCTTGTCCTTGGCGATGGAGACGATGATGGAGTCATTGTCGGCCACGGGGTAATAGATGCGCTTGGCCGGATTGACCGGCGCGGGGATGTCGGCATAAAGGTCCTTGAGCTGCTGCTCCACCTTTTTCGCGTCAATGTCGCCTACGATGACGATGCCTTGCAGGTCGGGCCTATACCATTTCTTATAGTAGGCGCGCAACTCTTCGGGCTTGAAGCCGTTGACCACCGACATCAGGCCGATGGGCAGGCGTTCGGCATAGCGGCTGCCCGGATACATCTGCGGGAGCTGCTGGCTCAACATGCGCAGCTCGGGGCTTTGGCGGTAACGCCATTCTTCCGTGATGACGCCCCTTTCCTTCTTAATCATCGAGTCGGGCAAGGTGAGGCAGCCCGACCAGTCGTGCAGCACGAGCAGGCAGCTATCCAGCACGCCCGGCTTGGTGATGGGGGCGTCTTTAAGGAAGTAAATGGTCTCGTCAACGCCGGTGGAGGCGTTGAGGTTCTGGCCGAAGCGCATGCCTACCCGTTCGGTGAACTCGCGGATATTGGTGTTGGGGAAGTGCTTGCTGCCGTCGAAAGCCATGTGTTCGAGGAAGTGCGCCAGCCCGCGCTGGTTCTCTTCTTCAAGGATGGAGCCGACGTTCTGCACTAAGTAAAAGTCGGCGCGTCCTTTGGGCAGCTCGTTGTGGCGGATGTAATAGGTGAGACCGTCGGGCAATTTGCCGTAGCAGATGGCCGTATCAATAGGCAGGGGCTGCGGCATCATCTGCGCCGCAGCCGGCAGGACGGTAAAAAGGGAGAAAACGACTCCTAAAGTCGTGTAGCGAAGTGTCTTCATATCTGTATGTTTTCGTTATTACACAAAAGTAGGTATTCTTTAATTACCGCGTTTTACAATACACGGTTTATTTCTAAAGGTTTATTTAAATTTCAGATGCAGGACGAGGTATTCCGAGCGGGTACCTATACGGAACTTCCCGCCCCAGATGCCCATGCCGGAGGTCACATAAAACTGGGTGCGGCCTTTTTTCAGATAGCCGTAATCGTCTTCAAAGAGGGCGGAAGTGAGGAGGGAAATCGGCCAGACCTGTCCCTGGTGCGTATGCCCGGAGATTTGCAGGTCGATATGGTTCGCTACGGCATCCTCCAAGCGGGCGGGTTGGTGGTCGAGCAAAAGCAAGGGTTTGCAGGTGTCTAAAGGGGCGAGGAGTTCCGCCAGGGGTTTGCGGCGACGGTTGGAACGGTCGTCGCGCCCGATGAGGTAAAAGGAGCCGTCGACCAGCACGGCCGAATCGCGCAGCAGGGTGATGCCCGTTTCCCGCAGGAAGCGGAGGCTGTTTTCCAGACCGCAGATGTACTCGTGGTTCCCAAGGACGGCATAAACGCCCAGGGGCGCCTTCAGCTTCCGCAGGGAAGCCGCGAAGTCCTCGTCGAAAAGCGGGCGGGGTTCCCCGTCCACGAGGTCGCCCGCCAACAGGATAAGGTCGGGATGCTCCCTTTCAATAAGCGGCAGCCAGCTCTCTAATTCAGCCCTGCCGATGCCATAGCCCAAGTGGAGGTCGCTCAGGGCGACGATGTTGAGCTGCTTTAAAGGGCCTCCCGGCTTGTCTATTTCCAAAGTCAGTTCCGTCCGCTTCTTGTGGTGGTAATTCAAGTTGCCTCCGATTAAGAGCAGGCTCATCCCGCCGGCCAACAGGCCGAAAGTCCACCAATTGTTCGAGAGCCATTTCCCGGCCTGCAAGCCGGGGATCAGGCGCAGGGCGTCGAGGAGCAGGAAGGATAGCAGCAGGTAAAGGAGGAGGATAAGCCAAGAGGTGCCGACCTTATACATCAGCGCGGCCAAGCCCTCCGGCAATTGCCCCCGCAGGAGGAAATTGCCGAAGAAGGCCAGCGCGGCCAAGGTATATGCGGCCAACAATACCACGCGCAGCAAGGGCTGCGGGACGAGGCGGCCTATACGGAACCCCACATAAAACAAGGCGGCCAGGAAAACCAGCAGCAGGGCACCGAAAGGAATCCATTTCATCTGCGCTTCCCCCGAAGCCTATTTGAACGAGGGGCCGAAGCCCAATTGCGCATCGGCCATGTATTGCTTGATGCGCGGCTCATGCTCCTTCTTGCAGATGAGCAGCACATTGCCCGACTCGGCTACAATGTAACCGTCCAAGCCGTCCAACACGGCCAGGCGCTTAGGGTCGGCCAAGGCCACGATATTGTCGCGGCTCTCATAAAACAAGACCGGACTCTTCTTCAAGTTGGCATTGCCCGCTGCGTCTTTCTTGTCGATGTCGTACAGGGAACCCCAGGTGCCCAGGTCCGCCCAGCCGAAGTCCACACACATCATATACACGTTGTCGGCCTTCTCCATGATGCCGTAGTCTATGGAAATGTTCGGGCAATAGGGGAACTGGTCTTTGATGAAGGTCCGTTCGGCCGGCGTATGGAAGAGCGTCGCCCCCGGTTCGAAGCGGTTGCTGAGGTCGGGCAGGTACTTGCGGAAGGCATCCAGAATGCTGTCCACGTTCCAGAGGAACAGGCCCGAGTTCCAGAAGAACTCCCCGCTCTTGCAAAAGACCTTGGCCAGTTCGGCGTCGGGTTTTTCCGTGAAAGTCTTCACCTTGTAAAAGCCG
The DNA here is from genome assembly GCA_031262895.1 of Tannerella sp. Taxonomy (GTDB): domain Bacteria; phylum Bacteroidota; class Bacteroidia; order Bacteroidales; family Tannerellaceae; genus JAISGW01. The sequence goes on from JAISGW010000207.1 coordinate 6,015, forward strand.
TCGAGCACCTGCCCGCTGCGTTGTATGTACCCGTAAGCAGTTTCCGGCCGGCCCGGCCGTATGCCGAGCGTGACCAAGACCTTGTTGCGGCTCACGAAATCCAAGCCGCTCTGCACGTCGCGCAGGAAAGTCTCTTCCTTTAATATCAGATGGTCGGAAGGGGCGACCACGATGTTGGCCTTAGGGTTGCAGGCCCGGATATGATAGGCGGCGTAGGCGATGCAGGGCGCCGTGTTGCGCCGGGCCGGCTCCACCAGGATATTCTCCTCATCCAAGGAGGGAATCTGTTCCTTCACCAAGGAGGCGTAACGTTCGTTAGTCACCACGTAAATGTTCTTTGAGGGGATGATTTTGGCAAAGCGGTCAAAGGTAGCCTGTATTAAGGAACGCCCCGTGCCAAAGAAATCAAGGAACTGTTTGGGATATTCTTCCCTGCTAAAGGGCCAGAACCGGCTGCCGATTCCTCCGCCCATGATTACGCAATAATTATTTTCCATGCAAGTGATTTTCGTCGGCGCAAACTTAAATATAAAATTCGAGTTCTTGCGGATTCACGACTTTCACCCCTCTTCCCGGGAGACCGCAAAAAAATTCACTTGTCCGAATAATGGGAATATGCAGAGAGAAGACTAACGGTAACAGTATCTTTGTTCCTCTTCTGTCAATGCTCTTGCCCCTTCCTCCTTTGCTTGCCGGATGGCATCGTCCAAGTGGGCTACGTTTCGTTTGTCGGCAAAAAACAAATCACCCGAAGGGCTTATCTTAAACGGATTGCAGCGATATTCCATCGGAATAGCCATAAAAGCGTCTATCCAAGCATCCGACACGAGATTCGCATCCGGATTATCGACTGAGACGAGCCGGATATACTTTCCGTTTCCTCTCTTGACTACAATTTTCTCTTTTTCTGCAAGGTCGAAATACGATTTCATCCCATTCCTGACCTCCCTTGCTGTTATCACTTTCATATCACTTACCCTTCGCGTTTGTATGCAAAATTAGAGATTCTCCTTATAAGGCGAAAGAATAATCGCGGCTGTAGCGGAGCATCTGCTCGACATAGGTCTCGGTATAATCAAGGCGGATGTCGACGACTTGTCCGGACTTGTCGCGCACTTCATACATCCGCGGGTTGACGAAGCCCTTGTAAGGGGCCAGGTTCAGGCGGGCATAACGGGCGCGGACTTCCTTATGCAGGGCGGGGTCGACTTGCACGCCATAAGTTTCCACCAAGGCGCGGGCCGCCCGATAATCGCCTTCGCTCTTGATGCGCTGGACTTCCGCCAGGAGGCGGCCGAAGAGGTCGCGCAGGCGGCGGTAGTCGTTGATAAAGACATAGGTCTTTCCTTCGCGGCTTTTCAGTTCCACAGTCCTCGCGGGCTTCCCCTGTTCAAAGACCCAGCGGGCGATGAGCTGCCGGTTGCGCATGTGGGCTTCTTCCACCTGCTTGCCCGGTTCGATGCGGACGAGTTGCGTAAGCAGGCCGTTCATCAGATAAGAGTAATATTCGGCCTTGTAGGCTTCCTTATCGGGGAGGATGCCCAATTCGAGCAATTTGTCGTCGGCCAGATAATAAAGGGCGAAGAGATCGGCGCGGGCTTCCTCGAGGGTGGAGCCGTAAGCGCCGAGGGCGTCGGGGTCGACACCCGGCAGGAGCTGGCCAGAACCATGCCCGAGGCATTCGTGCAGGTCGGTATGCAGGTCGTCGGTCAAATTGCCGTAACGGCGGAGGAGATCGCGTTCGGCCTCGCTCCAGACGAATTCTTCATGGAAGCCGTTGCCTTCGGCCGCCTTGTCGTAAGCGCGGGTGATATTGCCGATAGTGACGGATTTGCTGCCGTAGTCGCGGCGAATCCAGTCGGCATTGGGCAGGTTGATGCCTATGGGCGTAGAGGGGTAACAGTCGCCGCCCAGCATGGCCACGTTGATGACCTTGGCCGAAACGCCCTTGACCTGCGGCTTCCGGAAGCGGGGGTCTATGGGCGAACGGTCTTCAAACCATTGGGCGTTCTCGCTGATGAGGCGGGTTCTTCGGCTGGCATCCTTGTCGATGTAATTGACGTTGGCCTCCCAACTGGCCTTCAGGCCGAGCGGGTCGGCGTAGGTTTCTATAAAACCGTTGACGAAGTCCACCTCCGAGGCCGTATCACCCACCCAAAGGATGGAATAATCGTCGAAGGTTTTCAGGTCGCCGCTACGGTAATAGTCGAGGAGTTTGCGGATGACCGCCTCCTGCCTCTTGTTTTCCGCGAAGGGGATGGCCCGTTCCAGATGCCCGACGATGCCTTCGATGGCCTTGCCGTACATGCCGCCCAGGTGCCAGACCTGCTCCTCTATGCCTCCGTCGGCCCGCTTTACCAAGCTGCTGTTCAAGCCGTAGGAAAGAGGGGCCGGGTCGTCGGGCTTTTTCATGCGGGCGTAAAAGGCTTCCACCTCCTCCCGGCCGAGGCCGCCGGCATAGTAGTTGACGGCCGAGGCGCGCACCAGGTCAAGGTCGCCGCTTTGCACGCAGCGCTTGGGCAAGACGGCCGGGTCGAAAAGTACCGGATAAACCGCTTCCCGGAAACGGTCGGCTGCGGGGTCGGGAAAATTGCGGAGCTGCTCATCCAAGAAAGCAGGACTGAAATCGGGTCGGAATTTGTCTTCCCCGTAATGATGGTGTATGCCATTGGCAAACCAGAGGCGCTTGAGGTAAGTTTCGAGGGCCAGGAATTCGGGATTGTCCCTGTCTCCCGTGTATTGCGTGTAGACCGCTTCCAACCTGCGGCGTATGGGCAGGTTGTAAGAACAGTTCTGGTCAAACAGGATGTCGCGCCCGCAAAGGGCGGCTTCCGAAAGATGGTAAATCAATTGCTTCTGCCGGAGGGGGAGCATTTCAAAGCCCGGCACCTCATAGCGGAGCACCTGTATGTCGGCAAAGCGGTCGACCGCCGCGCCGCTGATGCCCTTTTCTGTTTCGGACAAATTCATTCTTCCGCGTTTTCGAGATGGTTTTTCAGGGGATTGGAATACATCTCCAGCAGCTTCCCGCGCAGATAGGCCTCGTCTTTGCCGGGGATGACGATTTTATCCAATTGCCCTTGCAGGTAATCTTCAAACTGCTTCTTGTCCTTGGCGCCGTAGCGTTCGCTGAAACGGCGGCAGCGGTTCAAGAGGTCGTAAGCGACGTAATTGCAGGGATAGAAGCGGTAATGCTTGTATATTTCCTTGTCGATGATGCCGGCAATGCGCGAGAAAAGCTCGTTGCGTTCCAAAGCGGCGTCCAACTTTTCCAATTGGGGGTTGATGGGCGAGCCTATGGAAAAATGTACCCTTCCCTTGTTGTTGAGTATGCCCGTTTCCATGCTCAGCAAGTCGTCGCGCTTGCTCTTCACGAAGGCCGGGTCATCGCGCTTCTGTTGGAATTCCTTTGCCTTCAGATAGTCGCAGGGGTCGTATTCGTAAGAGATGGCGATAGGCACGATATTCAGGTCCATCAGGTTTTGGCACACCTTGTCCCGGTCTTTGGCGCCGATGTTCAGCATTTTCAGGATGCTGCTTTGGGTCTTGTCGTCGGAATCTTTGGCGCGTCCTTCCCGCTGGGCCATCCAGATGGATTCCTTCTTCCCGGTAACGGCCTGGCGGATGTAGGCCGAGAGCTTGGTGCTGGCCTCCAATTGCTGACGGCCCGACACGCCGCGCTTCACGATGAAGCTGTTGTTCAAGCGCACCACCGTCTCTATCCAGGGACTAATGAGCAGGTTGTCGCCTATGGCTATCTGGGTCATGCCGTATCCCACGTCGTAGAGCATGACGTTGAGGAAGGCGGCGTCGAGCACGATGTCGCGGTGGTTGGACAGGAAGGTGCAAGGCGCCCCCCCAGGCAGGCGGCTGCGCCCGGAAATGGTAAGCGAGAAGGTCGTCTTCTTGGCAATCTGCATGACGGCCGCATAGGCCAGGTGGTTGCGGAAATCCCCGCAGGTCTTGAATGAGCGCATCCAGCGTTTCATCTCTTCCCAATCCACGTCGGGCTTTATATAATGGAAAGCCTCCCGGAAATCGGGGTTCGCGATGAGCATTTCCACGGCGGCGGGCAATTCCCCGTCGGTCAGCGGCCGTATGTCATCGAAGCAATTTTTCTGTTCGTCTTGCATTTTATCAGTCATCTTCCAGTTCGTTTTCTATGATATCAGACAACACCTCTCCCATATCCAATCCGGCGGCACGCACTTGTTGCGGGATAAAGCTGGCCGAGGTCATGCCCGGCGTCGTGTTCACTTCCAAAAGCGTAGGCCGTCCCTCGGCGTCGAGGATATAATCCACGCGAATGAGGCCCTTGGCCCGCAGCCAGGCATAAATCTGCAGGGTAAGCTGCTGTATCTGCCGTAGCGTGTCGGCCGGCAGGCGGGCCGGGGTGATTTCTTCGGAGGCCCCGTTGTACTTGGCGTCAAAATCGAAAAACTCGTGTTGGGAAATCACTTCCGAAGGCGGGAAGACGACCTGCTTCCCGCGGGTGCAATAGCAACCGCAGGTGACTTCCGTCCCCGCGATGAAACGTTCGAGCAAGATTTCCTTGTCCTCGGCAAAGGCTTTCCTTATCGCGGCAGGCAACTCGCCGGCCGCATGCACCTTGCTGATGCCGAAACTGCTGCCCCCGGCATTGGGTTTCACGAACAAGGGCAGGCCCAGTCGCCCCAGCAATTCCTTTTCCGAATAAGCCGCGCCCTTTTCAAGGCGCACGGAATCGGAAATGCGTACGCCGAAATTTTGCAAATAATGGTTGCAGGCGTACTTGTCGAAGGTCAGGGCGCTGGTCAACACGCCCGCTGAAGAATAAGGCAGGTTTATCAGCTCGAAATAACCTTGCAGCAGCCCGTTTTCCCCCGGCGTTCCATGAATGGTAATATACGCAAGTGCAAAATGTTTTATTTCTTCTCCTTCCCGGAAACTGAAATCGTTCTTGTCGATAGGGGTTTCTTTTGTTTTTCCGCCGGCCTGCGGCAACTGCACCTTCCAACCGGAACGGTTCAGGATGACGATATAAGGTTCGTACTTGTCCTTGTTCAGGAAAGAATAAATTCCTTCCGCGCTTTTGAGGGAGACGCCTATTTCCGAGGAGTCGCCCCCTGCCACTATGGCGATACGTTTTTTTGCCATCGTTCTCTTGTTTTTGACGCACAAAAGTAAGTATTGCCATGAGAACAAGCAACCCCCTCGCCTCGCCGGTTTGCGTATCAAAATATAATATCTACCTTTGCGGCCGACCAAAGGAAAGATGCCGGAGTGGTCGAACGGGCCGCACTCGAAATGCGGTGAACGGGTAACTGTTCCGGGGGTTCGAATCCCTCTCTTTCCGCCGAAAGCTGTGACAAACGGCGACAAAAATCCATAAAGCCCGCAGAACGTTGATTCTGCGGGCTTTTTTGCATTCGGGCGGCGACAGTTCCAAGTCAAGAAAAAGCCAATCCGGACAAGGAGTCGTTACCAAATCGTAACCTATCGGTTTCGAAATCGTAACCTGAAACCGCTGCAAAAGCCTTTTCGGAAAGGGGCTGCTGGCAAGCATTCTCAAATCGCCTGTAGCGCGCAGTATTCATTTACCCGACCTCCGACCCGACGCGGCGCGCTTTGCGCTTGCGGCGGAGGCTCCCATAGTTTTTTTCCTGTTTCGTCACCAGCCGCAAGCCGGTGT
>JAISGW010000184.1 GCA_031262895.1 Tannerella sp.
AGCCCTCGACACCTTCTTTGCTGCAAAGTACACCGCCCACCAATTTTGTGACGGCTTCCCGCGAATATTATGACGCCTACAAGAGGCGTTACCTTTACGACAACGCCCTGATTCACGAAGTCATCATTTCCATGCTGAACACTTCCAGCCTAAAACCCATCAACGAAAGGGTGAATTTCCAAAAGCTGAATAATTACCTGAATACGGAATTCCTCAACAACGGCCTGAATCTTCCCTATGTCTTCTCCGTAGTCGACAAAGACGGGAAGACCGTCTACCAGAGTGAAAACATGAAGACGACGCCTCCGCCTTCGGATGTGCTCAGCACCGTCCTTTTCCCCAACGACCCGCCTTCGCGGCAGAATTTTATCAAAGTCGTGTTCCCCACCAAGCGGAATTATATCTTCAGCGAGGTGGGATTTATTGTGCCCTCTGTCATTTTCTCTACAATATTGTTGGTTATTTTCGTTTTTACTCTATACGTCGTATTCAGGCAAAAGAAATTATCGGAGATGAAGAATGACTTTATCAACAACATGACACATGAATTGAAAACACCTGTCTCTACCATTTCGTTGGCGGCCCAGATGCTTAAAGATTCCGACATCACCAAAAGCCCCGACGTGTTCAAGCATATATCCGGTGTCATCAACGACGAGACCAAGCGTCTGGGTTTCTTAGTGGAAAAAGTGTTGCAGATGTCCTTGTTCGAACGGCAGAAGGCCGCCCTTAAATTGAAGGAGTTGGATGCGAACGAGCTAATAACGAGCGTGGTCAATACCTTTTCATTAAAAGTCCAGAAATATGGAGGCGACCTCGACGTGGATTTAAGCGCTCAAAACGCCAGTCTCTATGCCGACGAGATGCACCTGACCAATGTGTTGTTCAATCTTTTGGACAATGCTGTCAAATATCGCCGCCCCGACGTGCCCCTGCATTTGATGGTTCGCACACGCGACGAAGGAGGCAATCTTCAGATAGCCGTCGAAGACAACGGCATCGGCATCAAAAAGGAATATCTCAAGAAGGTATTCGACCGCTTCTTCCGCGTCCCCACGGGGAACGTGCACGACGTGAAAGGCTTCGGTTTAGGCCTGGCCTACGTGCGCAAGATAGTGGAAGACCATAGCGGGAGCATACGTGCCGAGAACGGAACCGGCGGCGTTGGAACGAAATTTATTATCACCTTACCTCTTATAAAAAGTTAGACATCATGGAAGAAAAAATCAAGATTCTACTGTGTGAAGACGACGAGAATCTCGGCATGCTGTTACGCGAATACCTGCAAGCCAAGGATTATGTCGCAGATTTGTTCCCCGACGGGGAGGCCGGCTACAAAGCCTTCACCAAAGGGAAATACGAACTCTGTGTGTTGGACGTGATGATGCCGAAGAAAGACGGCTTCACACTGGCGCAGGAAATCCGGGCCATCAATTCCGACATTCCCATCATTTTCCTTACGGCCAAGACCCTGAAGGAAGATATTCTGGAAGGATTCAAAATTGGTGCCGACGACTATCTGACGAAACCCTTCTCGATGGAAGAACTCTTGTTGCGCATCGAAGCCATACTGCGCCGCGTCAAGGGGAAAAAACTCAGGGACGTGCCTTTCTACAAGTTGGGCAAATTCTTGTTCGACACGCAGAAGCAGACCCTCACGTTGGACGATCAGGTCACGAAGCTCACCACCAAGGAAAGCGAACTCCTCAGCCTGCTCTGTCTCCATGCCAATGAAGTGTTGGAGCGGAATTATGCCCTGAAGACCATCTGGGTAGATGACAACTATTTCAACGCCCGCAGCATGGACGTTTATATTACCAAGTTGCGCAAATTGCTCAAGGACGATCCCGATATCGAAATCATCAACGTGCACGGCAAAGGATATAAGCTCATCACTCCTGCAAGCGGCCAGATGAACGAAGGAGACATCCAAGTCATTTAACAGGGAGAAGGCAAAACATGAAGAAAGCAATTCTCTTTGCATTGGCACTCTGCGGCGGGGGATTCACCTGCCTCCAGGCTGCCACGACGGAAGCGCGTCTTTTGCGTTTCCCCGCCACCAACGGGCAGGAAATCGTCTTCTCGTACGCCGGAGACCTTTACAGTGTCCCCATTGACGGCGGGGCAGCCGAACGCCTCACCTCTTCCATAGGCTATGAAATCTTTCCGCGTTTCTCACCCGACGGCAAAACCATCGCCTTCACCGGGCAATACGACGGCAATACCGAGGTCTATTCCATGCCTGCGCAAGGCGGCGAACCCGTACGATTGACTTATACCTCCACCAATGCCCGCGACGACATCGGCGACCGCATGGGTCCCAACAACATTGTGATGACCTGGACGCCCGACGGCCAGGGCATCGTTTATCGTAACCGCATCGGCGACGGCTTTATCGGCCAGTTGAAAATTGTCAGCAAAGACGGCGGGCTGTCCAAGTCCATACCTCTGCCGGAAGGCGGCTTTTGCAGCTATTCGCCCGACGGCAAACGTTTCGCCTACAACCGCACCATGCGCGAGTTCCGCACTTGGAAATACTATCGTGGCGGGCAGGCCGGCGAAATCTGGATTTATGACCCCCAGAAGGAAACGGTGGAAAACATCACCAACAATCCGGCCCAGGACATCTTCCCCATGTGGATAGGCAACGACATCTATTTCCTCTCCGACCGCAACCGGACGATGAACCTTTTCGTCTACCATTTGGCAACCAAACAGACGGAACAGTTGACGCATTACACCGACTATGACATCAAGTTCCCGAGCGTGCACGGCAACATCATCGTCTTCGAAAAGGGAGGATACATTTATAAATTGGATGTAAGCAAAAGCAAGACGCCTGAGAAAGTGGACATCACCCTCGCGTCCGACGACGTTTACGCCCGTAGCGAAATCAAGAACGGCGCCGACTATATCACCGAGGCGAGCCTTTCGCCCAACGGCGAACGTCTTGCCATAACCGCAAGGGGCGAGGTGTTCAATGTCCCGGCCAAAGAAGGGGTCACGCGCAATATTACCCGCACCCCCGGCGCACATGAACGGGAGGCGGCCTTCTCGCCCGACGGCAAGTACATCGCCTACATCTCCGATCGTACCGGCGAAACCGAGATTTATCTCCAGTCCGTGGCCAATGAAGAATCGCAGCCCAAGCAGATGACCTTCCACAACGACACGTACATCCGTTCGTTCGTGTGGAGTCCCGACGCTTCCATGATTGCCTATACCGACCGCAAGAACCGTATCAACCTGATTGACGTGAAAAGCGATAAGGTAGAGCATCTCCTGCAAGAACCGGCCGGCGAATTCCGCACGGTCAACTTCTCGCCCGACAGCAAATGGCTCACCTATACCCGGCCTGCCGCCAACAAGTTCCGCATCGTTTACGTGTACAACCTGGCCAGCAAGAAAGAATATGCCGTAACCGACAAATGGTACGATTCCTACTCGCCGGTCTTCAGCGAAGACGGGAAATACCTGGTATTCGCCTCTTCGCGCGACTTCCGCCCCATTTACAGCCAGACGGAATGGAACCACGTATATACGAACATGGGCGGCATCTATTTGGCCCTGCTCTCGAAGTCTACGCCTTCGCCTTTCCTGACCAAGGACGACGGCTCGACCCCTGCGGTCAAGGCTGCTGCCAAGAAGGACAGCACGGTCGTCTTTGACCCCGAGGGCATAGGCTCGCGTATCGTCAAGCTCCCTCTGCCCGGCAGCAATTATTACAATTTCTACGCCACCGGCAACAAGGTTTACTTCTACAACCGGGGGAAGACGAAGGTTTACGACCTGAAGGCAGGTAAGGAAGAAGATGTGGCCAATGCCATCATGAGCGTTGAACCCCATGCCAAGAAGGCGCTCTTTATGAAGGGCGACAAAGACCTTTACGTGGAGAACATCCCGCAGGGGAAGGCCGATTTGAGAGACCCGGTCAACACCGCCAACATGCAAATCGTGGTCAATTATCCGAAGGAATGGGCGCAAATCTTCGACGAAGCCTGGCGCGCTTACCGCGACGGCTTCTACCAGCCCACCATGCACGGCGTCGACTGGAAGGCCATGAAGCAGAAATACGGGCAGCTGGTGCCTTACGTGAAAAACCGGCTTGACCTGAACTACATCATCGGCGAGATGATCGGCGAGCTGGAATGCGGCCACGCCTATGTCACCCCGGGCGAGGCCCCGCGTGCCAAACGCATCGAGACCGGCCTGTTGGGCGCCAAGCTCTCACGCGACGCCTCTTCCGGCTACTTCCGCATCGACAAGATTCTGGAGGGCGCTTCCTGGAGTGCCGCGCTGCGTTCGCCCCTGCAAGACCCGGGCATCGACGCCAAGGCCGGCGATTACATCCTGGCCGTCGACGGCGTGCCGACCAACAGCGTGAAAGACATCTACTCCCTCTTAGTCGGCAAGGCCAACGTGCCTACCGAGTTGCTGCTGGCCTCCAAGCCGCAGATGGCAGGGGCGCACAAGGTCGTCATCAAACCCTTGGCCGACGAGTACCCGCTCTACCATTACGACTGGGTGCAGAACAATATCCGCAAGGTGGACAAGGCTTCCGGCGGGAAAATCGGCTACATCTATATTCCCGACATGGAAGTGGATGGCCTGAACGAGTTCGCCCGCTACTATTACCCGCAATTGGATAAGGAAGGTCTCATCATTGACGACCGCGCCAATGGCGGCGGCAATGTCTCGCCCATGATTATCGAAAGGCTGCTCCGTACGCCTTACCGCCTGACCATGCGCCGCGGCTCCGACCAAATCGGCACCGTGCCCGAGGGCACCCAATGGGGGCCGAAGGTCTGCCTGATCAACAAGTACTCGGCTTCCGACGGCGACCTCTTCCCCTGGAGCTTCAAGGCAACCCACATCGGCAAGCTCATCGGCACCCGCACCTGGGGAGGCATCATCGGCATCAGCAGCTCGCTGCCCTTCATGGACGGCACCGACCTGCGCGTGCCCTTCTTCACCAACTACGATGCCAAGACCGGCAAGTGGATTATAGAGAACCACGGTGTCGATCCCGACATCCCCGTGGACAACAACCCCATCAAAGAATGGAAGGGCGACGACCAGCAACTTGACGCTGCTATCCAGGAAGTGATGAAGGAACTCAAGGATTACAAGCCCCTGCCGGGCGTTCCCGCCCCGCGCATCTGGGCCAAGTAAGCCGGCCTTATTACATAGCTTAAAAGCAGAAAGCCCTCTCCCCGTCTCGGGAAGAGGGCTTTCTGTTTACATCCCCTCGGCCGCACCTTTCGTTTATTTTAGAATGTCGATATATTCCGGGGAAAGGCCGGTGATTCTGGCTATCTGCTCTGGGGGGAGGCCTTCAGCCAGCATCTTGCGGGCAATCTTTATTGAAGCCTGAGCGGCTCCTTCATCATAGCCGCTTTCTACCGACTCCTTCTGGATGTTGAATTCGTCCACATAGAACCGGTACGCTTCCTGCTCGGCTTTGCTCAGGGAGTAGAAGTTCATCTTACGTCGCGCTTCCTGAAGCCCGGGCGTCGTCGTGTCGGGGCGTATCTTCTCCGTCTTGAGGAACTCTATCCACTCCTCCAGCGGCGTAGTCGCCACCTTGTTGAACTCGTCCACGCGGATGAGGTAGTATTCCGGGAAAATCTCCGAGGGCAGGCGCGGCACCAGCGCTTTCTTTTCCTTTTCACTGATGCGCAGCTCGTCGCCCGTATGCACCCCACGAAGGTGGTCTGCCCGTGGTAAAGGTAGTCGGCCCCCTGTCCCAGCGAGAAATACAGGATGCAAATGGAGTAGACCTTCTTCACCTTTCCGTAACTCTCCCCCAGGTCGATGTGCTCGGTGATGGCCTTTGCGACACCGAAAAGGAGCCGCTCAATGAAATAAAGCTCCCAGTTGCTCTGAATTTCCACCAGAATGATTTCGCCTTCGGCATTGCGCGCCTTGATGTCCACGCGGTTGAACTTGTCCTTCATGTGGAGCTGGTTGCTCTCGCTCTCCAATATCTCGACGATGCGCACGGGATGTTCCCCGTCGCCGAGGAGCACGGTGAGCAAGCCTTCGAGCACGCCGAAGTTGGCCTTGTAGCGCAGCAGCCGTTTGGCCGCCCAGTCGAAGCGGATGAAGCGCTCCGGCTCTTTCTTCTTGTCCTGTTTCTTTTCCATACTGCTTGTCTTTGGTGTTTAACACTGCAAATGTGATAACAAATTATGAATTATAAGTTGGGCGTGGCCTTACGGCCTGCGCCCGAAACTTTCAACTATAAATATCCGATGGGACGGCGGAGCTTCTCCTTAGTTTGCATGGCGGCCAGCGACTGGTTGATGAGTTCCAACTGTAGACGGGTGTCCTCGTTGATGTCATTCTGGTCGGTGATTACTTCCTCTATATACGTTTGAAGTTTTTGTATCTCCTGCCGTGTGGCAAAGGAGCCTGTCGTCAAGGCCCGGCGTACCTCAACAAAGGCGCGCATGATGGCGATGTTGATTTCAATGGCGATATCGCTGTTGAGGACGGACGACAGCATGGCTACACCCTGCTCCGTGAAGGCCATGGGAGGATACCTTGAGCCGCCCCAACTTGAGGTCGCATTTTGCGACCTCAAGTTGGGGGAATCATCCGAAGTCCGCTTCAATACAGGCTCACTTGAGGTCACAATTTGTGACCTCAAGTTTTCAAGTTCATATGTCCCCACTTCAAACATGAAGTCGCTGGGGAAGCGTTTTCTGTTTCTACGAACCTGCTCCTTCAAGCGCTTCGTTTCCATACCATACATCTTGGCGAGGTCGTAATCAAGCATCACCCTGACGCCCCGCAGTTCGTATATCCTACTTTGTATAATGGTCAATTCCATAATTGAGCTATGAATTATGAATTATGAGTTGGGCGCGGCCGTAAGGCCACGCCCAAACAAAAAAGCTGAATCTAACCCCTGCCTACTGCATCCTGACCACTGACGGATACTTCATTTTCTTGAAGCGGCAGAGGAGCGTGTGCCCGTCGGAGGCGTACATCTCCGCCGTGGCGTATTGCTTCTCGTCGAGAAACTCCAGCGGGTCTGCGTAGTAAGCGGTCCCGTCGGGCCGGCCGAGGCGGAAACCGGCCGGCTGCTCCTCGTAGTAGACGAAGTCGACGACGGGCGCCTCCATCTTGTCGCCGGTAGCCTCGAAGGCGAGGCGCACCTTGGCGCCAGCTATGGTCTCCTTGAGGGCGGGCAACTTCTTGCGGTCGGCCCCCACGAGGAAGACGTCCATAAACGCAAAGCCCGCGCCCGGCATGGCCTCGGCACCCCGCTGCGCGTCCACCGTCAGCTCGGGAACAGCCGGCTTCGGATCAGGCTCGTCGCCGCCCGACTTCTTGCGCGTGCCCTTGCTCGCCTTGTTGACATAAGCCGTGATGTTGCGCATGGCCTCCTCAAGCGTCCGGCGGACGTCGGCATCCGGCGAGGGGCTAAGTTCGTTGGCCACGTAAACGGCGTTGATGTACTGCTGGAGCTTCATCCACTGCGCGTCGGTCTTCGTGCGGGAGGCTTTCATGGTACCCTTGTCGAGTTCGCCCTGCATCTTCTCATTGCGGCGGTTGTAGGCTTCGTTGAAGCGGCGGTTGACCTCCTCGAGGTCGTCCACGTCGGAGGCTATCCAGGCGAGAGTCTTGAGCCGCTCGGCGTTCTCCGGCAGGCGCAGGTCTTCGATGAGGTTGCTGATGTCGGCCGTTTCCTTGTCATAGCGGAGGTCGCCCGCCCGGCGGTATTTGTGGTAGACGTTTGCCAACTGGCGGCCCGCTTCGGCGATGGTCGGCTTGGCGCTTTTCGAGGCCGCATCCATCTGGGCGCCGATGCTTGAGAAAACTTCGTCGCGGCGTCTATCCAGGCTCTCGACGTCCTCCGTCTCAAGGAACTTCTGCTGCTTCTTGTAGACGTCGTCTTCGTTTTGCACTTCGACGCTAAAGTCTGCACTGGCCTGTTTCAGGCTTTCGATTTTGTCCACGTTGCCCTTGATGGCGTCGTTGCGGATGGTGCCCATGAGCTGCAAGTGCCCGGCGTTTGAAAGCCTTGTCAATAGGCTGTTGTTGATTTCCAATTGAATCATAGTTTGAATTTATTAGTGAATAAAAAAACGGTGGCTTTTGTGGCTGTGAATTTTTTCACAATGCTCCCCGAGGTTCGGGGAAGGCCGTGAATTTTTTCACGATGTCCCCCGAGGTTCGGGGAAGGCTGTGAATTTTTTCACGATGCTCCCCGAGGTTCGGGGAAGGCTGTGAATTTTTTCGCGATGCTCCCTGTGTCTGGGGAAGCTTGTGAATTTTTTCACGATGCCCCCCTCTCCTTTGGAGAGGGGGTAGGGGGTGAGGCCGGAGGGTGGCTTTATGGGATGGATTATACATCTTTTCTTCTCGTTTTATGTGGTTTCTTCAAATAAACCGCCGCAAAAATAGCACGATTTGGTGAAAATGGCAAGCCCTTCACTCCAAACTCCGAAGGGGGTGCGCCGCGTCGCCCCTTCGCGTATTTCTTGCGCCCGAGAGGGTGCATATCTGGATAGCTAGCCGGCTATACCGGCTGGTAGGTGCGGATACTCTAAACTCTTCACTCTAATCTCTATCTTTGTGCCCATAATATAAAAGGAGGAACCACCGAATGGAACCGGAAACGATACAAAGCAGCATTTACGAGTTACGGGGTGTAAAGGTGATGCTTGATTTCGAGTTGGCCGCGCTTTATCAAGTAGAAACCCGCAGTTTAAATCAAGCGGTGAAACGTAACATGAAAAGGTTCCCGAAAGACTTTATGTTTCAGCTTTCGGGGAATGAGTGGGAAAACTTGAAATCACAATTTGTGATTTCAAGTTGGGGCGGTTCTCCCTTCACTCTTGGGAAACTACTTGTTAAGGATAAGCGTTGAGGGGATATTTTGCAGGGCCTGCGGACGGTGTTCGGACAAGTCGCTCCAGCAAGCGTAACTGATCAGCATGAAATCGTATCCGGTCATTGGCTCGGTGGAAAGCGAGGTCGCCGTCCGTAGCGTGACCGTCCCGTTGGTGGCCGCGGCGAGGGTACGGGCGTAAGTTTCTAAGAAGGCCTCTTCGGGCGAGGCCATGAGCACAAGAATGCGTTTGGCCTTTATGAAATTGCGGTTGATGAACACGCCGACGGCGCAATGGGCCTCTTCCATGAATATTTTCGTCTTATCGCGTAGCAGGGCGCCGGGATAAAGGAAAGATTCTGAAGCCTTGACTACGAAGGGCAGGCGTTTCTTCAGGAAATCCTTCACGCGCCCCCCCGCTTCGCCGGGCTTGGCCATGGAAACGCCGGCGCCCACGAGCAGGAAATCGAAATCCCCTTGGTTGAGTATCTGCACGATGTCGCGCCCCGGATTGTCGGACACCTCATAACGGGTACGAACGGCAAGGCCCAGCTTGCGGGCGCCGTCGAGGATGGGGCCGAAGCTTGCCTGCTCGAAATTGTCGGCCTGCATGGGGTTGACTTCGGCGCCCACGGTCAGGTGCAGGGCGGTAATGTCCAAGGTCTTTTTGCCCTTGGAAAAGAGCTGGCCGGCCAAATCCAGCATGACTTCCCCGTTACTTACCCGGCCGAAGGAGAGCAGCAGCTTGAAGGTTGACTTGGCAACGGCTTCCTGGGGCGCCTTCCCCTTTTCCGCAAAGCGGAAGATGAATTTGATGAACGACACGAGAGGCGCCGTCATGAAGGTGGTGACCAGCGTCATGATGACCAGCATCACGAAGATGGCGGGCGGCAGGATGCCCATTTCGTAGCCGATAGTGAGCACGACCAATTCCATCAGCCCGCGGGTGTTCATCAAAGCGCCCATGTACAGGCTGTCTTTCAAGCTCTCGCCCAGGAAGCGGGTGGAGAAGAAGGCGCCACCGAACTTCCCAACGATGGCGCCGATGATTAAGACGAGGCACATCAGCCAGAGTTCGGGCGTGTTGAGCAGGCCGAACTGGGTGC
>JAISGW010000186.1 GCA_031262895.1 Tannerella sp.
ACTTTGTCATATTCGCTGTCTTTATAATACATTTGTCTGTCTTCTTTTGTCCCCGACCCGCCGGACGGGGACTTTTTCCGGCGACAAAAGTAGATTCTCCAACCTTTGCGGCAGGTGACAAATCGTACAATTCGAATGACAAATCGTACAAATCGGCAGGGACGAGGCGACAGGCGTCAGGGACGAGCGGACAGGAGGCAGGATTTAGTGTCCGAAGGAGATGCCCATGCGGAGGCCTTGGACAATCAGGTCGTGCCCGGGCGTAACTAATTTGAGACGGCCGGCCACTTCGGAGAGGGGGATGGAATCCACTTCCTCGCCCTTCACGCAAACCATGCGGCCGAATTTCCCGGCGGCAATCAGTTCTGTGGCGTGCCCGCCTAAGCGGGTGGCCAGGTTACGGTCGAAAGGCGAGGGACTGCCGCCGCGTTGTATGTAGCCAAGCACCGTTTCGCGTGTTTCTATGCGGGTCAGTTCCTGTATTTTCCTGGCAATGTAGTCGGATGGGCGTTTTCCGCCGGCGGGCGTCTTTAATCCTTCGGCCACCACGACAATGGAGTAAGGCTTGCCCACCTGTTCGCGTTCAAGCAGCACCTCGGCCACGCGGTTGATGTCGAAGCCCAGTTCGGGCAGCAGGATGACGTCGGCTCCACCGGCCATGCCGGCATAAAGGGCCAGCCATCCGGCACGGTGGCCCATGACCTCGACCACCATTACGCGGCGGTGTGAGCCGGCCGTGGTATGCAGCCGGTCTATGGCTTCGGTGGCGATGTTGACGGCCGTGTCGAAACCGAAGGTGAAGTCGGTGCCCCAGACGTCGTTGTCTATGGTTTTGGGGATGCCGATCACGTTCAGTCCAAGGGTGGAAAGCAGGTAGGTCGTTTTCTGCGTCCCGTTTCCTCCGATGCAGGCTAAGCAATCCAGCCCCAGGGCCTGGTAACGTTCGCGGATGACCGAAGAGTCCGGCTCCTCGCGTTCCGACTTGATAAGGTCGCGGAAGTTCTTTTCGCGCGAAGTGCCCAGGATGGTGCCGCCAAGGTTGAGGATGCCGGAGAGCTGGCGCTCGGTGAGAGGCTCAACGTCTTCAGGGTTGTCCGAGAGGATGCCCGAGAAGCCGTTATGTATGCCGACCACTTCCATGCCGTAGTGCATGAGCGCCGTCTTTCCCACGCCGCGTATGGTGGCGTTGATGCCGGGGCAGTCGCCCCCCGAAGAAAGGATGCCTATTTTCATTGAGCAATCGAATTAACGGAACAAAGGTACGAAATCCGAAAAAGGGCGACTTGTTTTCATCTGCCTAATCCTTATCTTTGCGCGCCAAAGATTACAAAACAGATAGATAATGAAGGAACGTACCTACCTGATTGACCGGTTGGCCGCGCCGCTCAACCGCTTTATCCAACAAGAACGCTCGGGAGGAATTGTATTGGGCGTATGCGTGGTAGTAGCCATGCTGTTGGCCAATTCGCCTTGGGCGCATGATTATTTCGGTTTTTTCGAACACAAGCTGGGATTCCGTTTCGACGGGCGCCCGTATTTGGAATTTGACCTGCACCATTGGATAAACGACGGGCTGATGGCCGTGTTCTTTTTCGTGGTCGGCCTGGAACTGAAACGCGAGCTGATGCCTGGCGGCAGCCTGTCGTCGCCGCGCAAGGCGCTCTTGCCCATCATCGCGGCCATTGGCGGCATGTTGGTGCCCGCCTGCATTTACATCATGCTCAACGCCGACGGCCCCGGGTTGCGGGGTTGGGGCATCCCGATGGCTACCGACATCGCCTTCGCCTTGGGCGTGCTTTACCTGCTCGGCAATCGGGTGCCCGCTTCCTTGAAAGTCTTCCTCACGGCCCTGGCCATTGTCGACGACTTGGGCGCCGTATTGGTCATAGCTTTCTTTTATACCTCCGACATCTCCTTGGGGTTGCTGCTTCTCGGCTTTTGTTTCATCGGCCTCATGTATGCGGGCAACCATATCCTGGGCATACGCAACCTCCTGTTTTATGCCGTGCTCGGCATAGCCGGCGTGTGGACGGCCTTCCTCCTTTCGGGCGTCCATGCCACCATAGCCGCCGTGCTGGCCGCTTTCACCATCCCTTCCGACGTGAGAATCAACGGCAACACGCTGGAACATGCCATGCAGCCGTTTACGGCCTTCGTCGTCATTCCCGTCTTCGCTCTGGCCAATGCCGGAGTGTCTTTGGCCGGCGTCTCGCTCTCCACCATGTTCTCGCCCGTTACCCTTGGCGTCGGGCTGGGACTGTTCGCGGGCAAGCTGATAGGCGTTGTCGGCAGTTCCCTGCTGGCCGTCAGCTTGGGTCTGGCCGTTTTCCCGCAGGGGATGAACCTGCGCAACCTGTTCGGCTTGGGTTTCCTGGCCGCCATAGGCTTCACCATGTCCATATTCATCACTTCGCTGGCTTTCGGCGATTCGCCCCAGGGCGTGGAAGCCAAGTTGGGCATTTTCACGGCTTCCCTTTCGGGCGGTCTCATCGGTTATTTCCTCCTTCGGAAAAGACCGGTGAAATAGGATGCGCTACACTATTTACGCTTTGCTTTCTTTATTTAGCCCGAATAGGTTAAACAAGTGGGGAATTTGTCCTTACCTTTGCGGCAAATGATGGATACATAAACAAATTGCCGTGTCATCGCCTTTGTGCACAACAGTTCTCTCTCCCGCCCGGTTGCCCGACCCTTTGCAGGTCAAGGAATATACTTTAAGCAACGGCTTGTCCGTATGGCTCAATGTGGACCACAGCCAGCCCAAGGTCTTCGGGGCCGTAGTCGTGAAGGCCGGCGCCAAGGATACGCCGAACACGGGCATCGCCCATTACTTTGAACATATCATGTTCAAGGGCACCGATAAAATAGGAACGGTAGACTACATGGGGGAGAAGCAATGGTTAGATACCATTTCGGCCTGTTATGACGAACTGGCCTCCACGCGCGACGCGAAAAAACGTTCGGCCATACAGAAGAAAATCAACGGGCTGAGCGTGGAAGCGGCGAAATACGTCATCCCCAACGAATTCACCCGTTTGATTACCCGGTACGGGGGAACGGGTCTGAACGCGGGAACTTCCTACGATTACACAGTCTATTACAATACCTTTTCCCCCCAGTATATCGCCCAATGGGCGGAATTGAACAGCGAACGCCTGCGGCATCCCGTCTTCCGCATGTTCCAAAGCGAACTGGAGACCGTTTACGAGGAGAAGAACATGCACCGTGACGGCCTGGCCGGCGATGCCGTCGAGAAGTTCATCGAACGTTTCTTCTACCCTCATCCTTATGCCTATCCGGTTATCGGCAGCACGGAGAACCTGAAGAACCCCCGCCTTTCGGAAATGCGGAAGTTCTTCGAAACTTATTACGTGGCCTCCAACATGGGTTTGATACTGAGCGGCGATTTCGACGCGCAAGCAACCATGCCCCTGCTTGAGGCGGCCTTTTCACGCATACGCGGCGGCGAAGTGCAACGCACACCATCGAGCGAAATCCACCCTTTTCGGGGCGAAGAGAAGTTCCAGGTGCGCTTCCCCATTCCCATCGTGGCCGGAGCCGCCTACGCTTACCGGGGCGTGCCGGCCAATCATCCCGACCAGGTGGCGCTGGATATTGTCATCAGCCTGCTGAATAACTCCAACGGCACGGGCTTCTTCGACAAGCTGATGGTGAACCACAAGCTGATGGCGGCCATGACCATGTCGGAGAGCTTTAACGAGGCCGGCTTCTTAGCCATCATCGCCATTCCCAAACTGGTTTTCCAGTCGGTCGACAGCGCCGCCTCACTGATACGGCATGAAGTGGAGCGTATTAAGGAAGGCGACTTCAGCGAGGCGCTCTTTTCCAGCCTCAAGCTGGAGCAAAAGCGGAAATACCTTTCCCGTCTGGAAAGCATCAGCGCCCGTTCCGAGGTCATGATTACCCTTTTCTCGCAGGGGAAATCCTGGGAAGGCTACCTGCACGACTTGGGGAAGATAGACAAGCTTGGCAAGGACGATATCGTGGACATCGCCCGCAAATATTTCACCGAGGATTACCTCTACGTAACCAAGAAGACCGGCAAATATCCCAAGGAGAACTTGCCCAAACCGGACTTCCACCCCGTCATCCCACGGAACGCGGAGGCCAACTCCGATTATGCCCGCTGGATTTCCGGCCTGCCCGTCCGGCAGGTACGCCCACGCTTCCTTGATTTCAAGCGCGACGTGCGTATTCTTCCCGTCTCCACTTCGGCACGGTTGTATGCCGCGGCCAATCCGGTGAACGACATCTTCAGCCTCGACCTTTCCTTCGCAGCCGGCAAGTTGGAGCATCCCGAACTGTCGCAGTTGGCCAGCTATTTGCCCCTGCTGGGCACCGAGACACTTCCTTTCGACGAGTTCCGGGGGAACCTCCAAAAGCTGGGCAGCACGCTGTCCTTCGAAGTAGGCAAGAACCATTTCCTGATAAGGCTCAGCGGCTTCGACACCCATTTCAAGGTCACGATGCAACTGCTGGCCACTTTCTTGAAGCAGGCCAAGGCGGAAGATAAAAAGATGACCCAGTTGCTGGACGAGGAGAAGCTCCTGAAGAAAGCCTTTGCCAAGTCGGCCGACGAGATTGCCCGCGCCTTGATGGAAAGGGTGAAATACGGCGGGCGCTCCTCTTATTTGTCCAAGCTCTCCTTTGCGGACATTAAGAAAATGAAGGGCGAGAACTTGCTCGCGGCTTTCCATGAACTTCGGCAGGCAGCCTGCGACATCTTTTATTGCGGCACCCTCCCCGCCGAAAGGGTGGCCGACTGCCTGAAGGAAGAGCTGCCTTTGGGGGAGACCGACGCCTATCCTTCGCGCATCCCTTTTTACCGCCCTTTGGCCGGCTACGAAAAACCGGCCGTTTACTTTTGCGAGACGCCCGAGGCCGCGCAAAGTATCGTTTTCGCCTATGTCAAGGGGCAGGCCTTGCCCGAAGAGGCTGACCGCTATGCCGCACGGTTGTTCACCGCCTACTTCGGCGGTGACATGTCGTCCATCCTGTTTCAGGAAATACGCGAGTTCCGTTCCTATGCCTACCGCACAAAAGGGCGTTACGCCCCCATGTCGCGTATCTTGCGCGACAAGCCCGGCGAATTCACGGCCATGCTCTCCACCCAGGCCGACAAAACCATTGATGCCATGGGCTTGCTTGACTCGCTTATCCGGCAGATGCCCCTCAAGCCCGACCGCCTGCCCGCCGCCAAGCAGATTCTGGTCAACCAGATGAGCAGCAAATACCCCACCTTCCGGAAAATACCCGGCCGCATCGCCGCGCTGGTCAATGACGGCTGCCTCTCCGACCCCGACCGCGCCCTCTTCGAACAACTCCCTGCCATGGATATGGATGATGTCGCCCGCTTTTACGAAGCCCACCTCAAGGGGAGGCCGATCATTTACGCCGTCACGGGCAATTCCCATAAGATCGACATGAACAAGCTCGCCGCCTTCGGCCCCGTTGTCCGGGTCAAGAAGGAAGAACTCTACAATTAAAATCAGGCCTTACCGACTATGGCGCACTTTGTCCAAGCACCTGCCATTCCGTCAGGCGTTTTGGCAGGCAAAGGGCTGGCATGTTATTTGTAGAAATACGAGAAATAAATTCTGATTCGACAACAAACTAAAATCAATAGACAATGGGAAAGATTATTGGAATAGACTTGGGAACGACCAACTCCTGCGTAGC
>JAISGW010000202.1 GCA_031262895.1 Tannerella sp.
GTATGGCCGCCTTGATTTCGAACTGCACCGCCCCGTTCTTGTCGACGCCCTTGGGCGAGACGTACTCCAAGCGGGCGTCGAAGACGCGGCTGCCCATGGCGCCGATAGTGAGCCTGACGGGCATGCCCTCGTGCACGCGGCCGATTTCGGTCTCGTCGACATTGCCGCGGAATATCATGTCGTTCATGTCGGCCACGGTGGCGATGGTGGTGCCGTCGTTGAAGTTGTTCGCCTGGATGACGGAGTTGCCCACCTTGACGGGCACGTCAAGTATCATGCCGGTGATGGTGGAGCGGATTTGCGTGGTACTGGCCACCTGCGAGTTCTTGGCGATACCGTCGCGGATGATTTCCAAGGCGCTCTGGGCGTTCTCGGCCTCCTCAACGGCCTTGAGGTAGTTGGCCCGCGACAGCTCGTAGTCCTCCGAGGCGATGACGCCCTTACTGAAGAGGATGCTGTCGCGACGGAAGCTCTCGCCCACCTGCCGGAGGCTGATGCGCGCCACGTTCACGCGCGACTCGGCCGTGTTGAGCTGCACCATCTCGGGGATGACCTTGATGCGGGCGATGATTTCGCCGGCCTTGACCGTCTGCCCGGCCTGCTTGAGCAGCTCGGAGATAATGCCCGATATCTGCGGCTTGATTTGCACTTCGTAACGGGGTTCCACGGCGCCCGTGGCCACGGCCTTGGTCTGCACCGTGCCCCGCTCCGGCCTGACGATTTCATAGACCGTAAGCTTGGGTTGCGCCTTCTTCCACAGAAAATAGAAGGTGCCCAGGATGGCCAGCGCCACCAATCCCACCAGCAGACTGCGGGATATCTTCTTCATTACTCGGTTCTTCATTCGCTATTCAATTATTAATTATTAATTATTAATTATCAATTATCAGCTGTGGCCACGCCTAATTTTCAACTTTCAATTTTCAACTTTCAACTATTCTTCCCGTATCGCGTCGATGGCTTTGATTTGCATGGCCCGCCAGGCGGGAATCAGTCCGGCGACGAAACCGGCCAGGAGGATGATGGCGGCTGCCGTGAGGGCAGTCCCCAGGCTTACGCCCGGATTGGTGAAGAAGGACAGGTCACCGCCCGCGGTATGAGTGGTCAGCAGCCGGTTGATGAAATCGAGCAGGAAAACGCCGAGGCTCAGTCCGAGGAAGCCGGCCAGCGCCGTGAGCAGGAGGCTTTCTTCGACCACCTGCGAGACGATGTTGAAAGGCTTGGCTCCAAGAGCGCGGCGTATGCCTAACTCGCGGGTGCGCTCGGCCACCGTGACCATCATGATGTTCGAAATGCCTATCACGCCGGCCAGCAATGTGCCCATGCCGACTAACCAGACGAGGAAGTCTATCCCGAGGAAGAGCTTCTCGATGAGCGCGAACTGTGCGGCGAGGTTGACGTAGCCCACAGCCTGCGGGTCGGCGGGGGCGATGCTGTTCTGCCGCTTCAGGAGGGCCGAGACGTCGTCGATGACCCTTTGCACCGGATAACCCTGGCGTACGCTGATGCCCAGCAGGAAGACGATGTCGCCCAGGTTCATGGCCTCCTGCATGGTATTGAAGGGCAACAGCACCGCCTCATCGGTGCGCCCGTTAATGCTGACGCTTTGCGAGCGCGTCTTGATGACGCCCGCCACCTGGTAATACAGGCCGTTCACGCGGACATACTTTCCACAGGGGTCAGCCCCCTTGAAGAGGGTGCGGTTCACGCGCTCACCCAAGAGGCAGACTTTGCGGCGCTCGCGCTCGTCAAGGTCATTCAGCAGGCGGCCGTACAGCACCTCCGGCGACTCGATTTGGAAATACGAGGGCATGACGCCCTTCACGTTGAAACTGCCCGACACCTGCCCGTAGACGATGTTCTTCGCCGGACTGTCGGCACCCAACATGGAAGAGATGGCCTCGATGCCTTTCACCTCCTTGCGGATGGCCTCGTAGTCGCGGTTGCGTATGCTCCACGAACGGCCCTTCGTGAAACCGCGGAAAGGCATCGAGGTCCGGTCACTCCAGATGAAGACGGAGTTCGTGGCGAAGCCTTGGAAATTGCCCATGATGCCGTTGCGCAAGCCCTTGCCGGCGCCCAGGAGGAGCACCAGCATGAGGATGCCCCAGAACACGCCGAGGCAAGTCAGCAAGCTGCGCGTCTTGTTGCGTGTGATGGTCGCCCAAATCTCCGTCCACCTGTCAAGGTCAAGCAATCCCATATCTATTCTTTAATTATCAATTATCAATTATTAATTATTATCGGCCACGCCTAATTCTCCATTCTCCATTCTCCATTCTTCATTCTTCTCGTATGGCCTCGATGGCCGGAATGCGTATCGCTTTGCGAGCGGGGAAATAGCCGGCCAGCACGCCGGCAACGACCAGCACGCCCGTAGCAGCAAGGGCGATACCGAGGCTGACCGTCGGGTTGCGAAAGACAGTCGTGCTGCCGCCGGCGCCCGCGTCGCTCGTGGCTGAGAGGTGGGCCGCCTCCATCACGTAGTTCACCAGCTCGGAGAGGCCGATGCCCGACAACATGCCGATGTAGCCGAAGAGAGCCGTCACCAGCACCGATTCGATGACGACTAATTGCAGTATGGAAACCGGCTTGGCACCTAAAGCCTTGCGGATGCCGAACTCGCGAGTACGCTCGCGCACCGAGATGAGCATGATGTTCGATACGCCGACAATACCGGCCATCAGCGTCCCGATGCCCACTATCCAGACAAAGAGTTCGACGCCGCCGGTCAAGCCGCGCCACATCAGGAAGTCCTCGCCCGAAGAGTAATAGCCTATGGCATTGTTGTCGTCGGGGGCGAAATGATGGCGGCGCGCCATCACACCCCGGTATTTCTTCTCGAAGGCCGTCAAGGCGTCCTTGCTGTTGACGCCGTGCAGGGTGAAGTCAATTTCACCCACCTTGTCGCCGTCGGCATACAAGGCTTGCGATGTACTGAAGGGGATATAGGCCGGTGCCTGGTTGTTGGGGTTCTCTTCCTTATAAATGCCCACGACCCGGAAGTTGAGGCCGCCGAAACGGACGACCTGACCCAAAGGCTTGACCGAGTCGCGAAACAAGACCTGCGCCATGCGGGGCGAGAGCACGATGACCTTACGCTTGAGACGCATGTCCAGCTCGTTGATGAAACGCCCCTGCCCCGCCGGGACGGGCAGGTACTGGATGCGGTTGTATGCCGGATAGACGCCGTTCACCCCGCCCGACATGAACTCCTTGCCGAAGGCCAGCGTGTCGCTGCGGTAGTTCGTGCCCGAAATCAGGCTGATTTCCGGGAGCAACTCGGGCAGGTCACGCACGTCTTCACCCGTGTATTGGATGGGGCGCCCCGCTTGCATGCCTTTCCAGGGCAGCGTGGTGTAGCGGCCGTAGGTAAAGACCGCGTTCTGCCCGATGTCGCGGAAGTTATAGGCGATGCCGTTGCTCAATCCGTTGCCGGCCGCCAGCAACACGATGAGCATGAAGATGCCCCAAGCCACCGAAAAGCCGGTCAGGAAGGTGCGGAGTTTGTTCTTCCGCATCGTGCCCCAGATTTCGCGCAGGCTGTCGAACTCAAACATGATGCCGCGGGTATTCGGTCCGTTCGATGACGCCGTCCTTGAGGCGGATGATGCGGTCGGTGACGTCGGCCACCGATTGTTCGTGGGTAACGATGACCATGGTCATACCTTCCCGGTTCACGCGGCGGAGCAGCTCCATCACTTCCACGGTCGTTTTGCTGTCGAGGGCGCCTGTCGGCTCATCGGCCAGGATGACGCGCGGCTTGGCAATCAGGGCGCGGGCGATGGCCACGCGTTGCTTCTGACCACCCGACATCTCCGAAGGCATGTGCTCGGCCCAGTCACGCAGGCCGACCATTTCAAGGTAATCCAATGCGATAGCGTTGCGCTTGCGACGGTGTACCCCCTGGTAGTAAAGCGGCAAGGCGACGTTTTCCATAGCATTCTTGAAGGCAATCAGGTTGAACGACTGGAAGACGAAGCCGATGAGCCGGTTCCGCAATTCGGCCGCATGGCTTTCGGAAAGCTCGCGTATCAACTCGCCCGCGAGGGTGTACTCGCCCGTGTCGTAGGTATCGAGAATGCCGAGGATGTTGAGCAGGGTGGACTTCCCCGAACCGGAAGCCCCCATGATAGAAACCATCTCGCCTTCTTCGATATCGAGGTTGATGCCTTTGAGAACGTGCAGGGGCGCCCCGTTATGATAAGTTTTGTGGACTTGGTTGAGCCGGATAATCATGCGTATTTGTTTTTCATCTATGACGCAAATATCCACAATATGTTACACTCCGCAAAAAATATTTCCGAAAAATTCACTTCGGACGGCCGACAAGGCAAAAAGCAAACGCAGCACGCACACAGATTAGCTTGCTTTTGATTTGCCGCTATGCCGAATAATGCAGATAGCCACTATCCCTCCTATAAAGAAAATAAGAGACGTTGATATAATCCACGCATTTTTCTTATTTAGTAAATTTTCGACATAGTAAGCGCCACCTGCGGCTAAAATACATAGGCCAAAAACAAATGCTACTTTAACTGCAATATCTTTTCTCTCTTCGCTGCTCATGCCAGCTGCTTCCATTCTTTTTCTTCTCTCAACACCCAAGAGGCTACCTGAAAAAAGGAAATAAAATCCAGCGATGCCTCTTACAATCCCGTCATCACAGAATATTAAAGCCATCGCCCATAGCAGCAAGGCGATTGCTAAATTTATGTAAAGTGTTTTCTTTTTCATAGAATGGATTGCCTGTATTGCAGCCAGGCCTTCTTAACGAGAGGCCATCTCCGTTGGGAAGGGTGGATGCAAGTCCCGTCGGGGAGCTGCAGCATGGGCTTGCCCTTGACGGCGGCGGGAGTCGCGCAGGCTAAATTCACCAACTCCTCCCTGTTGCAAAGCACAAACTGTTGGGATGGGAGAAAGGCAAAGGTCAGCAGGGGGCACTCCGCCTTCGTGTCTTCCGGTTCTTCGCCGCCTTGTCTCCAGATGATGTGGCAATAGGGCTTGTCGCAGCGCACCTCGTAGATGTCTTCGATGGGGATTTCTGTGTCCTTCGGAATAGGCGAACCGCTCAATACCTGGACGATTCGCTCCGTATGTCTTATGGTATCCATGTTGTAGTTTGGATTAATGTTCGTTTTCTACCGCTGCAAATATACAAAAGGAATTAAAGAAAGAAAGAGCAGGCTCATTTTGATGCTTGTTTAATAGCTGTCCGCAAAGCACAAAAACCACCTATACAAAAAATGCCTATCATTGTCCATATTTTAATAAGCATCGCCAACGAACAAAGGCTTTCTATATAATAGGCAAGACCACATAACAGAATGGAGGCTCCAAAAAATGCCATTACTTTCATCTCTCTGTTTTTCAATTCTTCTTTTTCAATTGTTTTTTGTTTGTATGTATATCCTAATAGTCCAAAAGAAACTGCGCCGCAGGATATAACAATAACATGTAAAAATCAGGATTGTTTGTGTGTAAATAGGGCAACAGCGACAATTAATAACAATATAACCACATAGTCGACCTTAGTTAAAGGAAGAAT
>JAISGW010000210.1 GCA_031262895.1 Tannerella sp.
CTGTCCGCAAGCCTACGCCCGAGCCAAAGCAAACCGGCTACGCCCTTATCGCAGCGACTACCTTTTCCATACCGTGCTCGACCTATGCGGCATCCGCTCGCCTTACCTGCAAACTTCGCTCAGTCTGATCCGATAATGTGGCATAATGACCCCGTTTAGGAACTTTTCATCTTGGAAATGTGGATTTTCATCCTTGTTTAGGAACTTTTCGCATTCTAAATATGGATTCCTGACCTTATTTAGGAACTTTTCGTCTTTGAAATGTGGATTTATAGCATTGTTTAGGAACTTTTTCTCTTCTAAATGTGGATTTATAGCCCTTGTTTTCCACATTCTAAATTGACAATGTGGATTTTTACGCTCATTAAAGTAAGGGCCAAGCCGTGAACCGAAATTTCTGACTAAGTTTGCCCCGCATTAAGACAAACATAGCCCATGTTGAGAGAGGAAATTGAAGCGATATTGGAACAAGAGTCGGAAGCGGTGAAACATATTCCCGTAAGCGGAGCCTACGAAAAGGCCGTCAACTTAATCGTAGAACAGATACATGAACGTGGCGGCACGCTTATT
This sequence comes from Tannerella sp., assembly GCA_031262895.1. Taxonomy (GTDB): domain Bacteria; phylum Bacteroidota; class Bacteroidia; order Bacteroidales; family Tannerellaceae; genus JAISGW01. The sequence goes on from JAISGW010000210.1 coordinate 571, forward strand.
ACCAGCGGCATGGGCAAAGCCGGTCAGATTGCCATGAACATGGCCACGACTTTCAGTTCCACCGGCACACCCGCTTTTTTCCTGCATCCCAGTGAAGCACAGCACGGCGACTTGGGCATCGTGCGCCCCAACGACCTGATGCTGCTGGTATCCAATTCAGGACGGACACGCGAGCTGGTCGAACTGGTCGGCCTCACGCGTCGGCTGGCTCCCGAGATGCAGTTCATCGTCATCACCGGCAATCCCGACAGTGAATTGGCCCTGGCGGCCACGGTCTGCCTGTTTACCGGCGCTCCCAAGGAGGTTTGCCCCTTGGGATTGACGCCGACTACTTCGACCACGGTCATGACCGTGATAGGCGACATCCTGGTTGTCGGCGCCATGAAACACATCCATTTTACAGCAAAAGATTATGCCCGCCGCCACCACGGGGGCTACTTGGGTTCCAAGAGCCGTGAGCAAAGCGGGGAAAACCATCCATCATGAGAAAAATTATCGGCATAGGGGAAACCATCCTTGACATCCTTTTCAGAAACGGCCAGCCGCAGGCCGCTGTTGCGGGCGGCTCCGTGTTCAACGGCTTCGTCAGCCTCGGGCGCTTAGGCCTGCCACTGGCCTTCATCAGCGAATTGGGCAACGACAAAGTAGGGGGCATGATTCGCGCCTTCATGGAAGAGAACCATATCCCTACCGACTATGTGGACTGTTTCCCCGACGGCAAAAGCCCCATCTCGCTCGCTTTCATGGACGACGAGGGCAATGCGGCGTACCAGTTTTATAAGGATTATCCCAGCCAACGCCTGGAAATGCCCTTCCCGCGGATAGAAGCCGACGACATCCTGATTTATGGCTCCTACTATGCGCTCAACCCCGCCTTGCGCGAACGCACCGTCGAACTGCTCGACTATGCCAAAGAGCGGAAAGCCATCCTTTACTATGACCCCAACTTCCGCGACGCCCATCTGCCGGAAGTGCTTAAAATACGGCCCGCTTTTCTGGAAAACCTCGAATATGCCGACATCGTGCGAGGTTCCGAAGAAGATTTCTTTAATCTTTTCCAGAGCCGCGACGCCGAGGCCATCTATAAAAACGAGATACAATTCTATTGCCCCCGGCTCCTCATTACAAAGGGGGCGGGCGGCGTGGAACTCTTCACCGAGCACCGGCATGAGCATTTCGACGCCCGTGCCATCAAGCCGGTCAGCACCATCGGTGCCGGCGACAATTTTAATGCCGGCCTCCTGTATGGGCTGTTGAAATACGAAGTGACCGGCGAAGAATTGCCCGTGCTCCCTTTAGAAACCTGGGAGAAAATCGTCAACTGCGGCATAGATTTGGCGACAGAGGCCTGCCGGAGCGAAGGCAATTATATCTCCAAAGACTTCGCCGCCGCTTATCGCAGCAAATGAATTCTTTCCCTCCTCCAAACCAAAGCAATGCGTTACTGTAAATTTTCTCTCCTATTCCCCTTGCTTGCCGTCCTGACGGCTTGCTCCTCCGGGCCGGTGGAAATTAACACCTTCTGCCAACGCGACGCCGTAGGTAATTACCTCGTCAAATGGGAAACCCGGCCGGAAATCAAAGGCCAGGTGCAGTTCTTCGTGTCCGACTTTCCCGATATGCGCAGGGAAGTCCCCGCAGGCCATTCGGACATACAAAACGGTGTCTTCACTTACATCACTTCCGACAATATCTCCCGTAAATATTTCCGTCTTGTGTTCAACGGACTGTACAGCCGGATGGTGGCCGCTCGCAGCGTACAGATGGACAGCATCCCCAACTTCCGCGACCTGGGCGGCTATCTGACCACCGACGGGGAAAGCACCTGCTGGGGAAAGATTTTCCGTTCGGGCGACATCAGCAACATGGGCGACATCGATCTGCAACGCCTTTCCAAACTCGGCATACGGACCATCATCGACCTGCGTTCGGTAGCCGAAGCCGATTCTCTACCCATCACTTATCCTTTGGCAAACATTGTCCACATTCCCGTGGATGAAGGAATGGAAGACCTTATCGGCCAAATTGAAGCGGGACAGATGTTCAAGGGCGACGTCTCTGTTTTCATGCAGGACGCTTATCTCCGTTTCACCGGCGACACGCTCGCCTGGGCGAAAGTCTTGCATATCCTTACCAAGGCAGACAGTTATCCCGTGCTCCTCACCGATGTCGAAGGGAAAGACTGCGTCGGCTTTCTGAGCGCCCTGCTGCTGCTTGCCTGTCGGGTGCCTGAAGCCAAAGTGCTGCGCGATTACATGGACACGAACAACCACATCAATATTGCCCGCTACAGGCCGATGGCCGAGACCTTGGACTCCAATGCCCAGGAGGCGCTCACTTCCGCGATCTCCGTCAACGAACTTTTCCTTTCGCAGGCTATCTCAAAAATCATGAAAGATTACGGCGGCATAAACGCCTATTTACAGAAGGAAGGCAAATTGTCTGGGAAACAGGAGCGGAAATTGAGGAGACTACTGCTTACCCCCTTGGATAACAAATAATATTCCTACCTTTGCGCCCCTATATTTATACATAAACTACATTGAAAAATTTTGAAGAATTAGGGGTTGCCGCACCCATTTTGAAGGCAATCCGCGAAATGGGCTTTGAAACGCCCATGCCCGTACAAGAGGAAGTGATTCCTTTCTTACTGGGCGACGATAACGACGTCATTGCTTTGGCGCAGACGGGCACGGGCAAGACCGCAGCTTACGGCCTGCCCATTTTGCAAAAGATAGACATCCCGGATGCCCGCCCCCAAGCGCTAATCCTCTGTCCTACCCGAGAACTTTGTCTGCAAATATCCGACGACCTGAACCAATACGCCAAATACTTGGAACAATTAGTCGTGCTGCCCGTTTACGGCGGCTCTTCCATAGAAGTGCAAATCAAGGCGCTGCGCCGTGGCGTGCATGTCATCGTAGCCACTCCCGGGCGATTGATAGACCTGCTTAACCGTAAGGCCGCCCATCTGGATGCGGTGAAAAACGTCGTCCTTGACGAGGCCGATGAAATGCTCAATATGGGTTTCTCCGATAGCATCGACGCCGTTTTGGCCACCGTGCCGCCTGCCCGTAACATGCTCCTCTTCTCGGCAACCATGCCGCAGGAAATTGCCGCCATCACCAGCAAATACATGCACGAGCCGAAAGAAATCGTCATCGGCCACAAGAACGAAGGCAATGCCAATATCCGCCACGTATATTATATGGTGCGCGCGCAAGACAAATATCTTGCCCTAAAGCGTATCGCCGACTATTATCCCAATATATATGGCATCGTGTTCTGCCGTACCCGTCGCGAGACGCAGGAAATCGCCGACAAGCTCATACACGACGGCTACAATGCCGACTCCCTGCACGGCGACCTCTCGCAGGCCCAACGCGACGCCGTCATGCAGAAATTCCGCCTGAGGAATATCCAGCTCTTGGTTGCTACCGACGTGGCTGCCCGCGGCCTTGACGTGGACGACCTCACCCACGTCATCCATTACGGTTTGCCCGACGACGTGGAATCCTACACCCACCGTTCCGGACGTACCGCCCGGGCCGGTAAGACCGGCATTTCCATCGCCATCTGCCACGTAAAGGAGAAAAGTAAAATCCGCGCCATAGAGAAAATCGTCGGCAAAGAATTTGAACGGGGAGAAATACCCGACGGCAAGGCTATCTGCGAAAAGCAGATATTCAGCCTCGTCGACCGCATCGAAAAGGTGGACATCGACGAAGAAGAAATCGCCGGCCTGATGCCTTCCGTCATGCGCAAACTGGCTTGGCTCGACAAGGAAGACATTGTCAAACGCATGGTTTCTCTTGAGTTCAACCGCATGATTGAATATTACAAGAAAGCCGGCGACATACGCACGCTCGAAGAAGAGGCGCCCAAACCGCGCAAAGAACGCCGCAAGGAGTTCCTCGACCGGGACCGCGAATTCAAAAAGGAAAGAGGATTCCGCAAGGACAAGGGCGATTTTAAACGTAAAGACAAAGACAAAGGCGGCTTCAAAGCCAAAGACAAGGGAGCGTTCAAACCCAAGGACAAATACAAAAAAGAGAAGGACGCCAAAAAGAAAGACTTCAAACGTAAAGATAAAGGCGACTTCAAGTCTACGGGATGGGTTCAACCGGCACTACAGACAGGCGGTCATTTTTACGACCGTTTTCTCGGCAACGAAGCGCGCGACACGGAAAAGCCTTGGCGCCGCCCGCGTAAGGAATTTGCAAAACGATAGGAATAAACTACAGGGCGAAACCTTCTTGAAACGAAGGGAGAAAGAAGGCCCTTGTTTATAAACTGTTCACAAAAAGCGGGACATCCTTTGTCCCGCTTCTCTTTTTTGCCTCTACTTTTGTGAAAGTTAAAAACAAAAAAGGCTTCTATGAACAAAATAGGCTTAGGTTTCCTGCTTTGCATTTTTGCAATCGCACCGGTAAACGCTCAACGCTTGGCTGTGAAAAGCAATTTGTTGTACGATTTGACGGGAACCTTGAATGTCGGCGGCGAATATG
>JAISGW010000028.1 GCA_031262895.1 Tannerella sp.
AATTTCTTCGCCGACAACCTCGCCCCTACGGCCAAACGCTTCAACATCCTTTACCATTTGTGGTACGGGCACAGCCAGGCCGGCACCTTCCCCAAATACGGGATGTTGGGCTTCGACACGGGTTTGTTTTTCCTCGACGCCATGGCTCGCTACGGCCTCAACTTCGAACAGCGGCTAAAACAAGAAGAGGGACGCTTCAACGGGTTGCAGACCGATTTCAACTTCCGGCGCGTAAACAATTGGGGCGGGTTCATCAACGACAACCTCTTTATCGTGCATTATAACCGGGCGAACTACCGCGTCGAACGGCGCCAACTTCAAAGATGAAGAAGCTGCTCCTTCTCCTGCTCCTCGCCTCGGGCAGCTGGCTGACGCCGGCCAAGGGCCAAACGCCCGCGCCCTTCCGCCATGAACTGGCCTTCGGCCTGAGCGCAGGCTGGGGCAGCTCGAAGGTGTCCTTCATGCCCAAGGTGCAAACGCAGACATTCCCGGGCATGCACTTCGGCTTGCTGTTGCGCTGGGTGACCGACCACGACAGGGCTTCGCAACTTTCCGCAGGCGTACAGGTGGAGCTGAACTATTCGCAGCAAGGGTGGAGCGAACGTTACGACGACCAACCGCAGGCATATTACCGCCGCCGTCTCAACTTCGCGGAATTGCCCTTCTTCACGCATATCGCCTGGGGCGGCAAGCGCTTCCGGATATTCCTCAATCTCGGCCCGCAAATCGGCTGGTTCCTTTCGGAAAGCACGGAAGAGAACGTGGTAGAAGCGGCGGACGCCAGCTCCCAGCGCGAAGAATGGGGCATGTCGGTCGACAAACACTTCGCCTGGGGCTTGTGCGGCGGCCCCGGAGTGGAGTTCCGCACCCCTATCGGCTATTTCCAGATAGAAGGGCGCTATTATTACGCCTTGGGCGACATCTTCAACGACCGGAAAGCCGATTACTTTTCCATGTCCTCCAGCCAAATCATGCAAGCCCGCATTGCCTGGCTCCTCCCCCTTCGCCGTTGAGGCCGGCATCTTCTGCAAGACAAAAACATATCGTTTCATGAAAACGCTTCCTATTACCTCGTGCCTGCTTCTCTTGCTGTCGGCTTGCTCCATGCCGTTGCCGACATTGAAGAAAGAGGAGGCGCCGGTTTACTTCTTCGACGCTCCCGCGCAACGCTGGGAGGAGACGCTGCCCTTAGGCAACGGCCGCATCGGGTTGATGCCCGACGGCGGAATCAGGAAAGAGACTTGGGTATTGAACGAAATCAGCCTCTGGTCAGGCGGCCCGCAAGCGGCCGACAACCCCAAGGCCAACATCTACCTGCCCGCTATCCGCAAGCTCCTCTTCGCCGGCAAGAACGACCAGGCGCAGGCGCTGATGTACCAGCATTTCATCTGCCAAGGCCAGGGCAGTGCGAACGGTGCCGCAGCCAAGGCACCCTACGGTTGCTACCAGACCTTGGGCAAACTGTGGGTGGATTACGCCTATCCGCCGCCGGCCGACGCTGCCGTGTCGAACTACCGCCGCGAGCTAAACTTGCAGACGGCCATCGCCACGACTTCTTTCAGGCGCGGCACCCTGCATTACAAGCGCGAGAGTTTCACCTCTTTCGGCAGCGACCTGGGCGTCATTCGCCTGAGCGTCTCGCACAAGGGAGCCTTAAGTTTCACCGCAGGCCTGAGTCGCCCCGAGCACTGCCATTTGGACAAGACGGGGAATGACCTGCTGATGGAAGGGCAGCTCACGAACGGCGTCGACAGCCTCGGCGGCTTGAAATACGCCGCCCGCCTGCGCATCCTCCTTCCGCAAGGCGGCAGTCTGACAGCCACCGATTCCTGTTTGCACGTGCAAGGCGCCACCGAAGCCGTCCTGCTCCTCAGCATGGCAACCAACTATTTCGGCCAAGACCCGGCACAGCATAACGCCGAGTTGCTTGAGGCAGCTTCCCAGAAAGACTACCCCACCCTGCGCCGCGAGCAGATAGCCGCTTACGGGCGCCTGTTCAAGCGCGTCAGCTTGGATCTCGGCCACAGCCTGCGTGAAAGCTGGCCCATCAATCGGCGCCTGGCCGCTTTTCATCTGGATGGCGACGACCCCTCGTTGCCCGCCCTCTACTTCCAGTTCGGGCGTTACCTGCTCATCTCTTCCACACGCCCCGGATTGCTGCCGCCCAACCTGCAAGGCCTTTGGGCCAATAGCGTACAAACGCCCTGGAACGGTGACTACCACCTGAACATCAACCTCGAGATGAACCTCTGGCCAAGCGAAGTCACCAACCTTGCCGAACTGCGGCTACCCATGCTGGAATGGGCCTTGACCCGGGCGACACGGCTTTCTGCACCGAACTGGCCAGAAAACGCACCCGCCTGATGCCCACCACGGTCGGGGCGGACGGGCGTATCATGGAATGGCTTTGGCCTTACAAGGAAGTCGAACCGCATCACCGCCACGTCTCGCAATTGTACGGCCTTTATCCCGGCGATGAGATTTCGCCCGAGAAGACGCCTAAACTGGCCGAGGCTGCCCGCCGTACCCTCATCGCCCGGGGCGACGAAAGCACGGGTTGGTCAATGGCCTGGAAAATCAACTTCTGGGCGCGGCTGTTTGAGGGCGAACATGCCTACAAGCTGCTGCGCGACCTGCTCGCGCCTGCCATCCGTGCCAATGCCCAAGGGCAGGCCCAGACGCAGGGCGGCACTTTCCCCAACCTTTTCTGCTCGCATCCGCCCTTCCAAATCGACGGGAATTTCGGCGCCACCGCCGGCATTGCCGAAATGCTCCTACAAAGCCGTAACGGGCGCATCCGTCTGCTGCCTGCCCTGCCTCGGGCCTGGAAGACGGGCAGCTTCAGCGGGCTATGCGCGCGCGGCGGGGCCATAGTCGGCGCCCGTTGGAAAAACGGCCGGCTGCTGAAGGCCTCGCTCGAAGCCCAGGCCGGAGGCCGCTTCCGCCTCGAACTGCCCCCCGGTACCACGCGGCTCCGCCTCTGCCTGAACGGGAAAAACGCCTCCCTTCCGGTTATCGACGGCGCCCTCGTCGCCGACCTGAAGAAAGGCGACCTGCTGTCGGTCAGCTACAACTAAAATAAAAACCGTATTTCAAATTCAATATGTGGATTTTTACTCTCATTTTACCACATTATTAATTCAAGTTGTGGATTTTCACCCTCATTTTACCACATTTCAAATTCAAGATGTGGATTTTCACCATTAGTTTTCCACATTTTCAATTCAAGTTGTGGATTTTCACCATAAGTTTTCCACATTTCATCTTAAAGATGTGGATTTTCACCATAAGTTTTCCACATTTCATCTTCGAAATGTGGATTTTTACCCTTGGTTTGCCACATTTCTTCTTCGAAAAGTCTATCGGTCTCATAGTCTCATAATCTTATGGTCCCATAGTCTTATGGTCTTATGGTCTCATAGTCTTATAGTCTTATGGTCTTATAGTCTATCGGTCTCAACCCATAACTCATAATTTGCCGTACCTTTGCGGACATATAAAGGACAAAATCAATGGAGGCAATGATAAAGCCGGATTACATTTTCGAGAGCAGCTGGGAAGTATGCAATAAAGTGGGAGGTATCTATACCGTCCTTTCCACCAAGGCACGCACCCTGCAGGCGCTATATCCAGAGCGTATTATTTTTATCGGGCCGGAGCTGCATTCGCCCGCCCAGGATTTCGAAGAAGACGCCGCCCTTTTCCCGGAATGGCGGGCATCGGCTGCCTTGCAGCATCTGCGCCTGCGCATCGGCCGTTGGATGGTACCGGGCCGACCCTTGGCCATCCTGGTGGATTACCATCCCATGCTGGAGCAATGTGACGGGCTGTTCTACCAAATGTGGGAGCATTTCCGCGTGGATTCCCTCCATGCCTATGGCGACTACCGCGAATCCTGCGCCTTCGCCTATGCGGTGGGGCAGGTCATCGAGAGCTTTTACCATTACCATAAGCTGGAGGAGCAACAGGTCGTCGCCCTTTTCAACGAATGGATGTTGGGCATGGCCGCCCTTTACCTGCGCCTGCAACTGCCGCG
>JAISGW010000061.1 GCA_031262895.1 Tannerella sp.
GTTCCGAAGGCCTCAAGACCCTGCGCGTCGAAGTGCGGGGCGACGAGATGTCGTACCCCATCATCCCCATAGACGGGAGCAAACAGATAGAAATCAGCTTCGACGCCTTGGGGCACGATTACGAACGCTTCACCTACACCATAGAACATTGCAACGCCGACTGGCGTCCTTCGCAGCTCCTGCCCGTGGAATACCTTGACGGCCTGCAAGGCCTGAACATAGACAACTACAGCCAGTCCATGACGACGGCCACGCTATACACGCATTACAGCCTGCTGCTCCCGAATGCAGACTGCAAGTTGAAGGTATCGGGCAATTACGCGGTGCACGTCTTCCGTGAAGGCGACCCGGAGGACACGCTGCTGACGGCCTGTTTCTCAGTGCTGGAGCCGGGAGTGAACGTCATGGCCGGCGTTACGGGCAACACGCTGAGCGACTTCAACGGCGCTCACCAGCAGGTGGGCTTTACCCTGTCCGCGAACCGGCTGCGCATTGACTACCCGCAAAGCGACCTCAAGCTCTTCGTCACACAAAACCGCCGCCTCGACAATGCCGTCACCGGCCTCAGCCCCACCCGCGTCGGCGGAGGACAGTTAGTGTACGACCCCGAACGCAGCCTGATTTTCACGGCAGGCAACGAATACCGCCGCTTCGAGTCGCTCAGCCATGAGTACAACGGCATGGGTGTCGACAACATCCGCTTCTTTAACCCCTATTACCACGTGACCCTTTTACCCGAAAAGCCGCGTACCGTATACCGCTACGACCAGGACCAGGACGGCCGCTTCTTCGTGCGCTGCAGTTCCTGCAACGACCCCACGGTAGAGGCCGATTACGACTTCGTGCATTTCACCCTCGTCACGCCGGAACTGAAAGGCGGCTCCGTCTACCTGCTGAGCGACGTCCTGAACAACCGCCTCGACAACGACAGCCGCATGGAATACGACCCGCAGCGGGGAGCCTATGTGAAACATTTGCTACTGAAACAGGGGAATTACAATTACATGTATCTCTTCGTGCCCGACGGGCAACGGCAAGGTGAGACCGCCCCGTTGGAAGGTGACTTCTACGAGACGGAAAATGAATATGCCATTTACGTGTATTACCATCCCTTCGGCGCGCGCTATGACCGTTTCGTCGGGTTCGGCTTGGTCAAGGCGGGCGTGCCCCGTTAGGAGGCTTCCTCGGCGGGAGGGGTCGGCTTCTTCATGACCAAAATCTTGTCGATGCGGGCGCCGTCCATATCGACAATCTCGAACGCGAACTGCTGCCATTCGATTTTCTCGCCCACGTGTGGGATGTGCTGGGTGAGGTCAAGGATAAGGCCGCTCAAGGTGTTGTAGTCGTAATCGCCGTAAAGGTCTTCCAAGTCGAAATATTCGAGAAAATTATAGAAGGAGCATTGCCCGTCGACCAGCAGGCTGCCGTCGGTACGTTCTACCAGGTCTTGCTCTTCGCCCACCTCGGGCATTTGGCCGACGAGGGCTTCCATGATGTCTTTCAAGGTGACGATGCCCTGCACGTCGCCGAACTCATCGGTCACCAGCCCGTATTTCACGCGGGCATTCTTGAACTGCTCCAGGGCCTTATAGACGGAAAGGCTTTCCGGCACGTATTCCACGGGCTTGAGCAGCTCACGCAGGGAAAAGTCGGGGGCGTAGATGTGCATGAAAAGGTCTTTGAGGTTGACCACGCCCAAGAGGTTGTTGAAATTCTCCTCAATGACGGGATAAGTGTTATACAAGTTCTCCTGCACCTTGGATAGAGTTTCTTCCTGGCTGTCGCCCACGTCGAGCCAGACCAAATCGGAACGGTGCGTCATGATGGACCCCACGTCGCGGTCGCCGAGGTTGAAGACGCGCTCCACGATATCCTGCTCCACTTCCTGCACCTCCCCCACGTCATAGCCTTCCTTGACGATGGCTTTGATTTCTTCCTCCGTCACCTTGTTTTCTTCCGAAGGGCGCAAGCCGAGCGTGTTCACGAAGAGCGAGGTGCTGCGGGAGAGCAGCCACACGAAAGGCGTTGCCAGGCGTGAGAGGAAATTCATCACCGGGGCCATCACACGGGCGACGTCTTCCGCGTGGCTCATGCCGATACGCTTGGGCACCAACTCACCCAGGACGAGCGTGAAATATGTAACCACCACCACGACCGAAACCTTGGCTATGGCTGTGGCGTAAGGGGCCAAAAAAGGAAATTGCATGAGCCATTGGCCGAACTTCTGTGCAAAGGCTTCGCCCGAATACAAACCGGTTAAGATGCCGATGACGGTGATGCCTATCTGAATGGTGGAAAGAAATTTTTCGGGCTGTCCGGCCAGGTTAAGCGCCGTTTGGGCGGATTTTATCCCTTTTTTGGCGTCGGCTTCAAGACGCGACTTACGCGCGGAGACCAAGGCGATTTCCGACATCGACAGCAGGCCGTTAAGTAAAATCAGACCCAATATGACGAGAACTTCCATCTGTGTTATTCGATGCTTCTTCTTATTTTATGTAGTGGGGCAAATGTACATAATTCCAATCAGTAAACCATAATGCCGGCCAAGGCGGCCAGAAGGATAACGAGGATGGGATGCCATTTCAGGCGCCAGGTGGCGAAGAAAGCCGCCCCGCAAAGGAGCAGGCTCTTCCAGTCGATGAAATTTTCCGCGTTCATGAGCATCAGGGCGGCTGCGGCAATCAGTCCGACCGTGGCCGGGCGCAGGCCGAGGAAGGCGGCCTCCACGTATTTGTTCCGGCGGAAGCGTTCGAAACAGCAGGAAATCATAAGTACCAAGACAAAGGAAGGCAGGCAGACGCTGATGGTGGCCAGAAGGGAGCCGAACATGGCCCAACCGGAAGCGTAGCCGGCATTCTGCACGGCGGCATAGCCCACATAAGTCGCACTGTTGATGCCGATAGGGCCGGGCGTCATCTGCGATATGGCCACGATATCGGTGAACTCCTGCGAGGAAATCCACCCCTGCTTCACCACCACCTCATGTTGGATGAGGGAAAGCATGGCATAGCCACCACCGAAATTAAAAAGTCCTATCTTGAAATAAGTCCAAAACAATTCGAGGAAAATCATCCGCTCCTTTTTTCTGCAAAGGTAAGGTCAAAAGTCCGTACTTTTGCGCCGATGAAAAATAAGATGAAAGTCACTTTTTTAGGAACGGGAACCTCCACGGGCGTGCCGGAAATCGGCTGCCCCTGCGCGGTATGCAACAGCACTGACCCACGCGACCGGCGGCTGCGTACCTCCGTCTGCCTTGAGACCGAAGGGCGGCGGCTGCTCTTCGACTGCGGCCCCGATTTCCGCTGGCAAATGATACGCCGGCACCTTTACAGCCTCGACGCCGTCTGCCTCTCGCACGAGCATTACGACCACGTCGGAGGCTTGGACGACCTGCGCCCTTTTTGCAAGGACAAGCCCATTGACGTTTTTGCCGAGGCCAACGTGGTCGAGGCCATCCGGACGCGCATGCCTTACGCTTTCCGCGAACCCCATTTCAAGGGCGTCCCCGACATCGCCCTGCATGTCATAGAGAACCGTCCCTTTCTGGCGGGTGGGCTGGAGGTGACGCCCGTGCGCGTGCAACACAGCACCCGTCTCCCCATTTTCGGCTACCGCGTAGGCGGTATGGCTTACCTGACCGACGTCAAATGGATTCCCGAGGAAGAAATGTCCAAGCTCCAAGGCTTAGACCTGCTTATCCTCGACGCCCTCCGCAAAAAGGAACATCCCACGCACGAGAACTTAGAGCAGGCGCTGGCTTATGCGGCCGCCTTGCAGCCCCGCGAAACCTACCTCCTGCACATCAGCCACCAGATGGGCCTGCATGCCGAAGTGGAGCGCGAATTGCCTCCGCACGTGCATCTCGCTTACGACGGGCTGAGCCTCGAATGGTAAAGCAAGCAGA
>JAISGW010000111.1 GCA_031262895.1 Tannerella sp.
TATTCCACTTGGATGGAAGCCTTGCCGGAACATCCGCAAAGCCTGCGTGCCGCAGCCGGATGGTTCGCTCTTGAATCGTATCCCGCCGACACGGCAGCCTTCTTCGGCCTTCGCGACACGGAAGAACGTACGGTCGCCGTCTGCGTGGACCGCTTCGGCAAGCTCCTGCTCGGCCTTGGCAACGACGGCCACTATACTTACTTGCCCACGAAGGTACATCTGGAGAAATTCCACTGGTTGCGCCTCTTATTGGCCGACGACCCGAAAGGGCTTAGCCTCTATGCCGATGGGAAGAAGGCGGGGACTGTAACCGAGAAGCTGTCGCCCATACAAAGCCTCATCCTTGCCAAGGACTATCGCAACAAGTATGTCGGGCGGATATTCGAAACCACTGCCATCAACGGCATCGTTTCCGATATCCGTCTTTACATGCAGCCGGTAGACAGGAAAAACGAAAGAGCCGCCCTCAAACATTATGGGAAGCTGACACCAGTGCTGGCTATTCCTGCTGCCCGGTTTGCGGGCGACTTTAACCGCCCCAAATATCATCTACTGCCTGCCGCCAATTGGACCAACGAGATTCACGGCCTGCTACTCTACAAAGGCATTTACCATATCTTCAACCAGGAGAACGCCTCGAACCTCTTCCTCGGACAAATCAATTGGGGGCATTTTTCCTCGCCCGACCTCGTAAACTGGACGGAACAAAGGCCGGCCATCACACCGGAACCAGGCTACGATTGCAACGGAGCTTGGTCAGGTCATGCCGTCATCAACAAGAAAGGCATCCCCACGCTCATCTACACGACGGGAGGCGCCCGCATGAGAGTCGGTCTGGCTTTCCCAGCCGACAGCAGCCTCATTCGTTGGAAAAAATACAAGGGCAATCCGGTCATCCTCGGCCAGCCCAAAGGTTTTACACGTACCGACCAGCGTGACGAATATGCCTGGCGGGAAGGCAACACCTGGTATCTGGCGCAGGGCTACGGCATCACCGGCGACGGCGACAAGCCCGACCGCGGCACCATCCTGCTCTACAAGTCGCCCGACTTGAAGCATTGGACTTTCCTGCATACGCTCTTTGAAGGGAATCCTGCCATAGACCACTCTGGCGTCTTTTGGGAAATGCCCATCTTCTTCAAGTTACAAGGTAAGTACGTCCTGTTGGTGAACAAGACACCGCAAAGGCGCTCCCCGGCCAGAGCCTTCTATTGGGTCGGCAGCTTCAAGAACGAACGCTTTGTCCCCGATAATCCGATACCGCGCAATCTGGAGGTCATTAACCGTCTGCTTTCACCTTCCATCGCCTTCGACAAAGAGGGGCGCTTGGTGGCCATGGCCATTATTCCAGATGAGATATCCTCGCGGGCAGCTTACAAGGCCGGCTGGACGCATCTTTACAGCATCCCGCGTATATGGGAACTTCACGACGGGAAAATATGCCAGCGCCCCTACCCTGCTTTGCAGCAATTGCGTGACAAGCATTTTTCCTTCCCTGCGCAGACCGCTGCCGATAGCCTGCCGTTTCATGCGGGCAGTCATCAATTGGAAGTGGATCTGACCCTGAATCCCGGCAATGCCCGGCATTTTGGCTTTTACCTTTGCAAGAACGCTGACGGGACGGAATACACCCACATTTATTACGATGCCGACAAACACGAGATGGTCGTCGACCAAACTCATGCCACCCTGCGTAAGGACATCTTCCACTGGGCGCAGAAGGACAGTTACGATTTACCCGCAAACAAGCCCGTACGCCTGCACCTGTTCATCGACGGTTCGGTGGTGGAAGTATTCATCAATGAACGGGATGCCTTCACAACCCGCATCTTCCCGTCCAAGGCCGACAGCAATCAAATCGGGCTTTTCTCGGAAGGCGGCACTCTGCGTTTGGAAAAGGCCGACGTCTGGACGCTACGGCCTGCTGACATGAAAACGAACTTTTAATATGAAACGGATTTCCTTACTTTCCTTCTCTATTCTCGCCGCCCTGCTGCTGCCGGCCTCACAAGGCGCGGCGCAATGGCGGCGTATGCCTCCCGCTAAATGGCTGCCGGCCTACCACTACTATCCTTCAGGCGACCCGACTGGATTGTTTTACTTTGGCGGCAAATACTATGAAAACTGGGGTCGCGCCTCCAGCTCCGATTTCGTGCATTGGACTTTCACCAAGCAGCACCAGGCGAGACTGGGCGGCTCCGGCTCGGTAGTAGTTGACTGGGACAACAGCAGCGGCCTCGGCATTGACGGGCGACCGCCGCTCCTCTCCTTCTGGCACAATGAGGTGCAGCCGCTTCGGGAACAGGTCATCGGCATGGCGTACAGCAACGACACCGCCCGCACCTGGACCCGCTATAAGACTTTCCCGATACTGCGCATCCATTCGCGGGAGTTTCGCGACCCGAAAATCTTTTGGTACGCACCCGATAAGAAATGGGTCATGGCCATCGGCTGGGCCGAAGTCCCCAAGATTATGTTTTTCCAATCAAAGAATCTGAAGGATTGGACATACATGAGCGCGTTCGGTCCTTGGGGTGCGACCAATGGCGTATGGGAATGTACCGACTTCTTTCCCCTACCGGTTGACGGCGACGTGAGCCGCATGAAATGGGTGCTGGTCATGGGTGTGCAACCTTTCAGCGAACAATATTTCATTGGGAACTTCGACGGCACCCGCTTCGTGATGGATTCCGACTTCGTCGCCTTATACAGCCGCGACCGTTATGAGCCGAAGGGGCAAGTGCTTTTCAACTTCGAGCACGGCCTTGACAACTGGACGATGCAAGGCGACGCCTTCTCCGAATCGCCGGCCTGCCAAGGCTTATATCGGCAAGGTTCCATCATGGGAAAAGAAGGACAATTCTACCTGAACAGTTTCCATAAGGAAGCGTCATCCATGGGAACCATCACCTCACCTGCATTCACTGTGTCGAAAGACTATTTGGACTTTAAGATAGGCGGCGGTTATGCGCCAGGCAAAGAATGCGTCAACCTTATTGTCAATGGGAAGACCGTGCGCACGGCAACTGGCCATAATTCGAACAACCTGCAATGGACGGGATGGGACGTGAGCGCCTTCCGCGGACAGCAGGCCCGCCTGCAATTCGTGGATTCCCTCTCTGAAGGCTACGGCTGTATCTTCGCCGACCAATTCGTTCTCTCTGATGAGAAGGCATTTCAGGAAAGGGAGAAATCCCTTTGGGTAGACTACGGTTCCGACTTTTACGCCCTGCGTTCCTGGAACAATTACGCGCCGGGCGAAAAGCGGCGCATTTGGTTAGCCTGGATGAGCAGCTGGCGCTATGCGGGCGACGAGCCTCTGAGTGGTGTTCAGTCCGTCCCTCGCGAAGTCAAACTGAAGACCTTTCCCGAAGGCATCCGCCTCGTACAACAGCCCATCCGCGAACTCCAATCCTTACGCGGCAAACACTTCCACGAAGGGACAAAAACAATAGAAGGAGTCTGGAAAGACAGTAAGTTCAAACCCTCGCGCAACGCTTACGAACTCATCGCCGATTTCGAATTGGGCGATGCGGAAGAATTCGGCCTCAACCTCTGCGTGGGGAAAGGCGAGCGGACGGTCATCGGCTACAATGTCCCCTCCGAAACGCTGTACGTGGACCGTCGGCATAGTGGCGACAGTGCTTTTTCCGGCCTTTTCGCAAGAAAGGACGAAGGTCCGCTGAAGAACCGTAACGGCAAATGCCGCCTGCATATCTTTGTCGACCGCTGCTCGGTTGAGGTCTTCGGCAATGATGGCGAAACGGTCTTGTCGGAGAAAATATATCCCGATGCCTCCAGCCTCGGCATTGAATTCTTCGCCAACAACGGAAAAGTCACGCTTACTTCGGCCGACTTATATGAGTTGGGCGATATACCTTTGTATCAACAAACAAATAAATAAAGGAAAAACATGAAACAGCTTTTATTCCTGTCGCTAATCATCCTCTCCGCCACCTTCCCCACTGCCTCGGCCAAGGAAATTTCCCTGAAGATTGACAAACCTTACCTGAACCTGCCGGTTTCCATGCAGATGCCCCGCGCCCGCATGAGCTTCAGCATCGCAGGGCGGACGCGGCGCTCATTCGATATCCGCCTGGCCCAGGGACTGGCCGACTACTGGGTCTTTGCCGACGTAAGTGCCTTCAAGGGACAAACGCTCACTATCGACTATCCCGGTGAAGGCAATGGCCTATCCCAAATCTACCAGTCCGACCAACCGGCCGGTTCGGAAAACATGTACCGCGAAGCCCATCGCCCGCAAATCCATTTCACTCCGAAGCGCGGTTGGCACAACGACCCGAACGGCCTCATCTACTACGAAGGCGAATACCATCTCTTCTACCAGCATAACCCCTACGAGAACGCTTGGGGGAACATGCACTGGGGACATGCCGTGAGCCGCGACCTGGTGCATTGGACGGAATTGCCCGAGGCGCTCTATCCCGACAGCCTCGGGACGATGTTCTCCGGCTCGGCGGTCATAGATTACCGGAATACGGCCGGCTTCAACCGGGGCAAGACGCCCGCCATGGTCGCCATCTACACGGCTGACGGCCCGGAAAAGGAGGTACAATGCCTCGCCTACAGCCTCGACCGCGGACGTACCTGGACGAAATACGCGCACAATCCCGTCATCGACTCGAAAGCCCGCTGGAACGACCGCAATACCCGCGACCCCAAAGTCTTCTGGTACGCCCCAGGTAAACACTGGGTCATGGTGCTCTTCGAGAAGAACGGCAACAGCATCTACACTTCGCCCAACCTCAAGGACTGGACTTACCGCAGCCATACCGTGGGCTTCTGGGAATGCCCCGAACTCTTCGCCTTGCCCGTTGACGGCAACAAGAAGAACATGAAATGGGTGATGCTCGGCGCCTCGGGCACTTACATGCTCGGCAGCTTCGACGGGGAAACCTTCACACCGGAAGCAGGCAAGTATTACTATACTACCGGCACGCTCTACGCGGCCCAGACCTATAACAACATCCCCGCTTCCGACGGGCGGCGCATCCAGATAGGTTGGGGGCGCGTCACGCATCCCGACATGCCCTTCAACAGCGAGATGCTTCTACCTACGCGTCTGACCTTGCGCACGACCAAGGAGGGCGTTCGCCTGTTCAGCTATCCGGTCAAGGAAATTGAGCAATTGCAAACGCCGGTTGTGAAGCGCGGGCAACTCTCCGCCGAAGAAGCCGACCGTCTGCTCCGGCCTTACGCACATACCGATGCCTTGCGTTTGAAGTTTACCCTCTGTCTCTCCGAAGCCACCGATGCCGGACTCTTCCTTGACGGCCAGGCTCTCCTGCGTTATGATATGAACGGCAACCAGGTTAACGGCGTCTTCTATTCGCCCAACGACCGCTCCAGCATGGAGCTGACGGTAGACCTCATCCTCGACAAAACTTCCGTGGAAGGCTTCATCGACGGGGGCGCCTATTCCTACTCCATGGAACGCAAGGCTGAGGGCGGGCATTTCGGCTTCGGCAACCGCGGCGGCTTCCGCTTCTGGGGCACGAACCTCAGCATAAAGAATCTCGAAGTATATCAAATGAAATCTATTTGGAATGATACAAACGAACAATAAAATGAAAAGGCCTGTCATCGTCGGGATAGGCGAGTTGTTATGGGACGTGTTCCCCGACAGGAAAAGGGCGGGAGGCGCCCCGGTCAACTTTGTTTACCATGCCTCGCAGTTAGGCGCCGAAGGCTACGCCATCAGCGCCGTGGGTAACGACGTCTTCGGCTCCGAAATCCTGCAGGAGCTGAAGCGTAACCATATCGGTCACCTGATAGAGACCGTCGACCATCCGACGGGCAGCGTACGGGTGGAATTGGCCAACGGCATTCCTTCTTACACCATCACGGAAAAAGTAGCCTGGGATTACATCCCACTCACCCAGGCTTCCATCGAACTGGTACGTCGTGCCGACGCCCTCTGTTTCGGCACGCTGGCACAGCGCTCGGCCGTTTCGCGCGAGACCATCGCCACCTTGCTCGGCTACGCCCCCGCCGACGCCTTGCGCTTCTTCGACGTCAATATTCGCGAGAAATATTATTCCAAGGAACTCATCGCTTCCTGCCTGGAAAAGGCGGATATCTTCAAGGCAAACGATGAGGAACTGGCGCTGCTCTCGGAGATGTTCGGACAAAGGGGCAAGCAAGAGGACGTTTGCCGCTGGTTTCTCCAAACCTACGGTCTGCGCTATTTCATTTTGACGGCCGGCAGCGAATACAGCGCCGTTTACGGAATCGAGGGCACTTCGGTCATCCCCACGCCGAGCGTCCGGGTGGCCGACACGGTAGGAGCGGGCGATGCCTTCTCCGGCGCATTCACCTACGCCATCCTGACGGGCACTCCGCTGGCGGAAGCCCATGCCAAAGCCGTCGACATCGCCGCCTTTGTCTGCACCCGCGACGGTGCCTGGCCCGAATACGACCAACCCCATAAAACCCGGGAGCAATGAAAGGAAACACACTGCGGAAATTAGTGCCGGTCATGCTGGCCTTCTTCACGATGGGATTCGTCGACCTGGTCGGCATCGCCACCAATTACGCCAAGGCCGACTTTCATCTGTCGGACACGCTGGCCAACCTCTTCCCCTCGATGGTATTCTTCTGGTTCCTCATCTTCTCGGTGCCCACCGGCTTGCTGATGAACCGCATCGGACAAAGAAAGACCGTCCTGCTCAGCCTCGTCGTGACGGCCTTGTCTCTGGTAATACCCTTGCTGCACTATTCTTTTGTGGCCATGCTCGTCTCCTTCTCCCTTCTGGGCATAGGAAACACGCTGATACAGGTCTCGCTCAACCCGCTCCTGTCAAATATCATCAGCAACGACCGCCTGGCCAGCACGATGACCTTCGGCCAGTTTGTCAAGGCCATCGCCTCGTTCATCGCTCCGCTCATCGCGGCTTGGGCAGCGGCCTCGCTGGGCGACTGGAAATACCTCTTCCCCATCTTCATGATCATTGCCGTGGTGGCCATCCTCGCCCTCGGCCTGACACAAATCAAAGAATCAGAAGTGGAGGGTGGGACAAGCTTCGCGCAATGCTTCGGCCTCCTCTCCGACAATATCGTCCTACTGTCGTTCATCGGCATCATCTGCGCCGTGGGCATAGACGTAGGGACCAACGTCACCGCCCCGAAAATCCTGATGGAACGCCTCGGCG